>DYBQ01000001.1 GCA_019418545.1 Clostridiales bacterium
CATCTATATTTTACCTCCACAAATTTTGATTTGTTGATAACTCATTATATCATAAATCTATCCACTATATCATAAATCTATCCACTTTTCAATCTATATCACGCAATTAACTTGGAAAGGAACACCGCCGAGCAATGGGTTATCTCGGCGGTCACTCTTTTACTCGTTGTCCGCTCCATACGATACCGACGACGGAATTCCGTTATCATTTAGATTTTTCTCGATATCCTTCACCGGAAGTGAGGAAAAATACGCTTCTCTTCCCTCTTTTATTATAAGCTCGTGGCACGGCTTGTTTCCGGCGTTGTCGGGAATGCGCGCGTCCATTATGTTCACGGCTATCATCTCGGGAGTAATGGCGGCTCTCCCTCCGGCTTGACCTACGCACACCACCGCGTCGGGTCTGTATTGCTCCACCGCTTTTTTAAGAACCTCTCCTGCCTTTCCAAACACCGTCGGCACTTCGAGCTTTAAAATTTCCGCGCCTTGTATTTCGTTTTTCATCATTTTTACGGCTTCTCCCGCAGGATTGATTTTCTCTCCCCCGAACGGGTCAAAGCCTGTGAACAGTATTCTCATTTTATCATGCCTTTCTTTGTCTGTATTCTCTCAAAATCTCGCGGCACCTGTTTTGAAGCCACTCTGTTGTCTCAGTATCGTTTTCGACAGCGTTTTCGTATATTTCCGTCAGCCCTATCCGCAGCTCATAGCATAAAATTCGCTCGGTATATCTCGGCAGGTGAGAGTATTTTCTCTCCCAATACGCCGCAGTTTTTTCCATGCACATGAGCCATGTCCGCCAAAAATACGCGGTCGCGATGTCGTAAAGAAAGTCCCCGTAAGCCGCGCAGTCCCAGTCTATAACGCCACTTATCCTCGATTTTTTGCCTACGATAACATTATTCGAGCCGAAATCCCCGTGGAACAGCGCTCTTTCTTCCGGGCAATAAGATATAAGCTCACGATATGCCGCGAGAAGCTCGTCGATGAGTGAGAGGTTAACATAGCTCCTGCTTACCGCCGTCCAGTCTCTCTCGAATACCTCCGCAAGATATTCTCTCCAGCTGTAAAACGGAGCGTTTCCCGTATCGCTGTCAAACACGCCGCAGCCGGAAGTGCCTGATATATCGGTTCGCGATATTGCTTCGGTTACATCCGTAATATCGCCGAGCAGTCGCACAACCGTTTCTTCATCGGAGTCCTCATATGTAATCCCGTCCGCTTTTACGCTGATGCAGAAGTAGTGCGTGCCGTCAAAGTTGCCTGTTTCAACAACCTCTGGAATAGGAACTCTATCCGAGCGGAAGTGCTCATAGGCGTATTTGTCTTTTTTGAAGCCTTCCATATTTGAATTTATGCGCACGACATATTCTCTGCCGCCACGCGAAAACCAATACGCCTGTGACTCCTGCCCTTCTTTTATCGGAAAAAGCCTTATATCCTCACCGTACTTTCGGCTTAAAAACTCTGTGATGCTTTCTTTTGAATAATCGCTTTTCATGTTCCGCTCTCTCTTTTAGCTCTGTCTGAGGATAATATACCACAAAAAAGCAAAAAAATCTAAGACAACAACGCTGCCCTACTTGCGATTTTTTCTTGTACTGCGGAAACAGTTTCTTGAATGGAATAAGTGGTCGTATCTATAACATTCGATTCATATATTCCCAGATTGCAAAATTGCTCCCACATGGTTTCTACCAATTCGATATTTGTCTTTCGGTCTAACTTTGAGCGTTCAACAGCTCGCTTCAAGGTTTCTTCCTTACTTGCCCTTAAAATAATATAATGCACCTCATAATGTTCCCGAACAAGACTTTGCCACGGCTTTAAAAACCACGGTCCGATAATACCGTCAACAATTACATCATATCCCCCACGAGCATATCGCTTCGCAGCTTCTAAAAAGGCTTCAATAACAACTAAATTTTGTTCGTTGGACTCTGGTAAATGCGGCGGTATTGCTCCTTTGCTTAAATAATGGAAAAAGTCGTCTGTGTGCATATGCACAGATTTATCCATGTTCGATTCTTTTGCGACAATCGACGCAGTTGTTGTCTTTCCTGTTCCCGGCGAACCTGTAATCACAATAATTCTTCCTTGGTTCATTTTCACTCCTCCTATTTCGATTTGCTGTTCTCTATTTCTTTTTCCGTCCCCGCTGTGGGTTTGGATTTTTCGGCAAGTCCAACTTCTCCGCAATCTATTTTAGCCGCTTCTTTTCTTCTTCAAACAGTTTATTATACCCCAAAACCATAAATCAGCAAACGCAAAAACCGTTACCAAAGAAAATGCCGCCTGCCTTTTTTGCTAAACCTAAAGAGGCTAAGTTAGAAGTGGACGCACTATACAAAGGAATACTACCATTTCGTCTAACTGCTTCTGCCCATTCTGCAAGTGTGTGGAATGCATACCCTTTTCTTCTGTAAAGTTCAGCCGTTTCAATTCCCGCTTCCTCTGCCTCAAGAATAATCCGAACACTACGACAAATAGATACGACTTGAGAATCTTCCAAATAAGCAGCGCAAAAGGGAACATCCAGCAACTCTTCAGGTAGCCAGGGAAAATAGTGGCTCATCTGAGGCTCAATGTTGTCTTTAGTGAGTAAGCAGGCTTTTAACTTTGGCTGTTCAGGAAGCCAAAAACAAGCATCTTCTGAAATCTTACTTTCTCCTAATAGTTGCCGATATTCTTTATCATAAATAGGTGATTCATTCGGCAGCATCAGTACTGGCTCTCTGTTGGTAATTGATTGTAGTTTTTCTCTTAATTCTTTCGGTACGTCAGCACGAAAATAAGTATGTGGTTTTTCGTAAAGTGGTCTTGTCAAATAGAAGCGGGGAGCCGGCTGTGAAGTGGAGTCCCATGGTTCCCTTATAGTCATAAGTTCGTTCTTTTCATTCATTGTAAACAGTGCTTCTACATGAAGCTGCATATAGTACGAGTTGCTTTTTCCCATTTTCTAATATTCTCCTACATTTATTTCTCTGCCTGTTCAATCATTCGCTACGGGTGTAGCGCACAATGAGCATCCAGCCTAAAAGGTTGACCAACATACTTGTCTGCATTCCCAGTTCTTTTAAGTGCATCCTTCGAATGGAGTTTCACCTCTTGCGAGGCAGCTCTTTAATGAGGGAGTGTCGAGCCCCCAGAAAGTTATTGTTTAGAATCCAATGCTTGCAGGAAGAGAACTTCCAACCGCCTGCAAGCGATGCTTTGTATTTTCGTGCATTTCTAAAAATGCAGGAAAAGCTGAATTAAGGGTTTCCATATTGTACTGCAAAGAATCGATGTCTATATGTTCAAGCAGGAAGGCGGAATATAAGTCACGCTGAACTATATCGCCGCTGCGGAGGCGAGCCATTCGCTCGGATAGTTTCTTCTTGGTATAGCTTTCGTCTGTATGGTCAAATTGCGAGGCTTTTGTTTCAAAGGTGCTGACCTTGATAACGCTGCCTCCATAACGGCTTGCCTTTTTCCCCAGAATGGAGATAAACATTACAGGTGCGCAACGACTTAACGATTTACCAAATCGCTTTTTGGTATGTGCTCTACCGGTTTTTGGGTTGATTTTTGTTTCCTTACTGCGCTTTTGCAAAGCTTTGTAGTTCATATTTTCAACTACAAACTCATTACCGTATGTCAGCAATTCATTGGCGAGAATGTTATGCTCCATTTTGCGGATGTCAGCTAACTTACGGTACAAGTTATGGAGCTTCGCACGCAAGCGATAATACCTTTTGCTATACTTCCACTTGCGCTTTTGTTTCTGCCCATGCTGCCGCTTCAACCTTTTAATTGTACCATCCGGATTATAATATTTCGGATTTGTAGCGCGGCGCGAACGGTTCATTGCGCGAAGCGTAGTAGCAATTTCATTTACGAGGCTTTTTGCCTGCGCTCTCGCAGACGGAGCAAGTACACGAAGGTCGCAAACATCCTTACAGCTAAAAGCAATGGTTTGTGTACCAATGTCTATACCGACACATCCCTGCTTAACAGGACGTTTTGCAACACCGTTACTGTCACACTTGATGGGAGGATAACCTTCCAAGACGATTTGGGCATAATACTTCCACTTGGTGCCGACCCATTTGCGAATCATGCGACAGTATTTAACGCCGCATTTGAGCGCTTCCTGTTGATACCATCCAGTTTGAGTATCGGGATTGCGCAATGTCAACGGGAATGTATAATCCCCATAAACAAGACGTAGTTCACCTTTGCCGATGGAAGTTTTGACTTTTGCCGTAGCAGCAGCAATTTCTTTTTCCATTTGCGTTTTTACTTCATCAGGGAGAACTACTTCTTCGCCTTCTTTGGCATCTGGCTTTCTGTACGCAGCGAAGTATTTTTCTTCAATGGAGCCTTTAATCTTCTTCTTGGCGGAGTTAATGACACTTGTTGTATGATTTGCTGGGCGAAGCATTATCCCGGTAGTATTATTCTTTCCGGATATCGAGAACACCTGCTCCAATTTCTTATAGTGGACTTCTTTTCCGTTGTCAAAGAAGAAAGATGACCACGCTGCCCAAACTGCAGTGGCGACCATCTGTGCCACATGAGAATGTAGGACATAGTGCTTGGCATAGGGCACAACCATCACGTGAAAGGCATCTTCAGAAAAGCGGTACTCTTTAAGCATCTTCTCTCGTTGTTTAAAAAGCGCCTTCTGTTCATCACTATCGGGAGCAGCTTTGGCGATATCCGCCATCAGCTCACGATATTTGCGCGTCTTACGCAATTGATGCCACATTTTTGTGGTCGCACTTACAAGTTGATTATAGATAATGCCGCATTTCTTAAATTCTTTATTCAGATAGTCTTGTTCGTTAAGACCGATAGCCATCGGCAGTGTTAATACAAACGACGGTGTGCTGTTCTTGCTCCCGAATGCCATGATTACCCTCCTCTCGTTTTTTGTTCTTCAACATAGCGTTGAATTGTAGCATTGGACACATCGCCAGCGGTACTTATAAAGTAGCTGCGAGTCCACATTCCCATAGTGTGCTTCTCCGATTTCAGTGCCGTTTTCGTTCTGAACGCTATTACCCGGGGTGCAGTCCCCCGCAACCCGCCGCTCGCCATGTAAAGAGTGTCGTCCCTAAGAGCGGCAAGGTCCGCGAAATAACCAAAAGAAAAACCGTGACCACAAATACGCAGCCACGGTATAAAAACTGCCAGCCAAAGGCGGTGACCGGCAGGATAGGATGTACAAGCGGGCAGACATGATGGCATATGCAAAAAATCGCACTTAGAAAGGAAGGTTTTCTGTTCGGCGGAAAGAGAAAGAGGTTCGAGAACCCGCCAGACCCATTTCCGCTTGTACAATTCTTATTCTATGCAATTCGCACAAACACGCAAGCAAAAAAAGCAAAAAGAAATCCCCTCGCACCGAATGACCGGTACAAGGGGTTCTCACTTTGATAGAAAGAAGGAAGCTGCATCTCTGCAGCGCAGCACATTCAAGTGCCGCAACCGTCATTGACGGGTCAAAGGTTTTGGTGTTTACTCCGCACCGGCTTACAAGGTCATCATCGATGACACCGTCGAGTCTATACCTCCTGCCTTCTATAATGTATTATACCACAAATCGCACTTTTTTGCAAGTTTTTTCTCAAAATTAGGCTCACTTTGTATGCAGCTACGCCTCAGCAGCTACGCAATTTTCGGAGGAGATGCAGTTTTTGTCCATATTTTCTGTAACTCAATTCCCAAAAGTGTCCGTATTTCCAACTTTTTGGGAATGAGATGGACCAAATCCCTCAACTCATTCGCAGTTTGCCCTTTGCCTTTCCTGTATGGAAAAAGCACCCGCAATGTGCTATAATTAAGGCAAAGAAATTCGTCCAGAGCGGAGATACACACGTCAATAACCCACGACTAAAGTCGCGGGCTTGCTCCGGCAAGTCCGTGCTTTAGAAGTGTCCGCAAGGATATGTTGACTACCCTTTGCACATTAAGTTGTGCCCCGTTATAAGCGAATAGACAGTTACCGCATGGTGTAAATCCTAGCTGTGCGCTCTAAGACAACAACACATCACGTAAAGCTGAGGCAAAGCCGACAGGTGTGGCTGTACCAAGCCGTTTATAACCTTGGGGAAGGATTTTTACCCTCTTCGGAGGAGAGAGCAGCTTTTTATTAGTTGCTAATTTGTCGAAAGGAGCATGGCATCATGCAATATGTGTATGTACTTAACAAGCACGGCGAGTCCTTGATGCCGTGCTCACCCGGAAAGGCTCGTCTGTTGTTAAAACAGCAAAAAGCACACGTTATAAAACGTACGCCGTTTACTATCAAACATCTGTACGGAAGTACAGGATACAAACAGCCCATCACTCTTGGTGTTGATGCTGGCAGCAAGCATGTCGGCTTGTCTGCATCTACAGAAAAACGCGAACTCTACAGCGAAGAGTTTACTCCTCGCAACGATGTGGTAGATTTGCTTTCCACGCGCAGGCAAAACCGTCGTTCAAGACGTAACCGTAAGACCCGTTACCGTGCGCCAAGATTTAATAATCGCGTTCACTGCAAGCATAAAGGATGGCTCGCTCCTTCAGTAGAAGTAAAGATTCAAGAGCATATTACCGTTATCAAGCGTATCTGCCGAATTTTGCCTGTCACTCTCGTAAGAGTAGAAACCGCAGAATTTGACACACAGCGCCTGAAAGCAATGCTTGAAGGAAAGCCTCTGCCTGTAGGGGCGGACTATCAACTTGGCGAGATGTACGACGAATACAATGTCCGCCAGTACGTTCTGAAACGTGACAACTATACATGCCAATGCTGCGGTGCCCACCCGACAGAAAAGAAGCCAGTTCGGCTGCACGTTCATCATCTGGAGAGCCGTCATGTTGGAGGCAATGCTCCTAACAACCTGATTACCTTATGCGTGGCATGCCATAAGGCACTCCACGAGGGAAAAATCACATTGGACAAAGGCAAAAAGCGCGGCAAGCCGCTGCGCGACGCCGCCTTCATGGGCATCATGCGCAACACGCTGCTCGCACGACTGAAGGATGAACTGAACATTCCTGTCAAACAGACCTACGGGTACATCACCAAGCTGTTGCGGGAGAAGAACAAAATTCCCAAAAGCCATGTGAACGATGCCCGCTGTATTGCCAAGGCTCCAAATGCAAAACCGTGCGACACGATGCTCTATACGCGGGCATTGCGTCATCACAACCGGCAAATTCATAAGGCGAAAATCCTCAATGGCGGCATCCGCAAGAAGAATCAGGCTCCGTACCTGGTGAAAGGTTTCCGCCTTTGGGACAAGGTCCGATACAACGGCGAGGAATGTTTCATTACCGGCAGACGCTCAAGTGGGTATTTTGCCCTCAAAAAATACGATGGAACTGTTATCTCGAATAGCGCAAGCTACAAAAAACTAATGTTGCTGGAAGCAGCGACAAATTATATCACGGAAAGGAGCTAAGGGCGCATTCCTCCCACGACTAAAGTCGCGGGTTTCCTGCGCCAAACTCATGACTATCGGAGACATTCTCGTTAATACCAACCGGGCAAACCTCAATAATCTGCTACCGTTATCGGAAGTGAAAACCAAAAAGGATTTCGCCAAATTCAAGAAGAAGGGCTATACCGTCGGCATGACTGCCGGGGAATTTCAGGAGAAATACCCGCTTCTTCCCATTGAGAACATTTATGCCTCCTACAACATCCTGTCCTCGCTCTATTATTGCGAGCCTCAAAATCCTACCATCCCGATTGTCTTGAATCTTCAGATTTACGGCGACAAGCGCCTATCTGTTGCAAACGAATCGGATGAAGCATTTCAAAATCGGATTCTCTCGATAGCAAAAGCAATTTCTGAGGGGAATGTCAAGCGGATTCGGTCGTATCTCTTTTCTCTCGAAGACAGTTTCAGGGTTTCGGTGCTCTCGCAGTATATCAAGAACGCAGAGCCCTCAACGGAACTGTACGACCTCTTTATGGATTATTACAAATTGACCGATTATGGGTTCAAGAATCTAAACGAAGCCGATATACGCAAAGTCCTATCCGGTAAATCTGAGGAGCAGAAGAAGAAAACTGCTGAAAAGCTTCGGAAGTTCCCGGATACGGTTACCGTTTATCGCGGAGAGGGCAGCAAATCAACGCCGTATACGCAGTCTTTCTCTTGGACGGTCAGCTACAAAGCAGCTTGTTTCTTTGCCTGCAGGTTGCCGAGCGCTGAAGACAGCACTATCGTATCGGCAGAGGTATCGAAGGATGATATCATTGAGTTCTTCCCTGAAAGAAATGAGGCAGAAGTTGTCATTTTGCCGTCTGCCGTGAAATCTGTAAAAGTCGATACTCTGTATGGCTTAGAATCTGTCGAAGAAGAAATTCTCGAAATCATGCCCCTGTACCAGGCCGGCCGCGAAGAGATTCGGCATCTGTATGCAGTTCATGGCAAACTCGATGCAAATGGGTCTGGGCACGATGCCCTGCACACGCTGCGTGTGCTGTTCAACGCGCTTCTTCTCCTTGAGATGGATGGCATTATGCTTTCCGAAGAGGAAACGCAGATGCTGATGGATGCTGTCATTTACCACGACATTGGCCGTACGAACGATTACGTTGACGATAGCCATGGCAAGGCATCCCGCGATATTTATGCCGCTGACCGCAAGCCCGAAAATCCCGGTACTGGATTTCTCATCGAGTATCATAGCCTCGATGATGCTGTCGCTCGCAGAGATTTGAAGGCTCTTTCTCTGCCGAATGCTGACCGCATCTGGCTGCTGTATACGATTCTCAAAGATGCTGACGCTCTTGACCGGGTTCGGTTCGGGCTCAGATATCTTGACCCTAAGTATCTGCGCAATGATACAGCGCATAAAATTCTGCCCGTAGCACAGCTTTGCTTAGAGCACCTAACATTTTAAGGAGTATACATGGCTATTACACCAACCACGGAACAACTCCAAATTGACAATGAATCGCTGCTTCGCGTTGAATATGGCGATACTTGGGACAAGAAATACAGGGACAAGGGTAAGGCTATTTGGACTTTCCAGCGCCGAAACCTTTCGACAGCGTGCGTCGTCGTTTCTCGCTTGCACGGCATCGACTTCGATGCCGCCTCCACCTTTATGTTTTACCTGGCGAACAACGCGGGTGAATGCAAACCCATCGTGGAAGCCGTAAATTCCCAGCTGGAGCTCGCCATCATCAAACCTGACAAGTTCATCAAGGGTCTGCATAAGTTCTTTCAGGAGCTCACAAAGCCTATTAAGAAAGATAAGCAGTATGCGCTCTACTTTAAGACGCTGGCGTACCTGCAGGAATGCACGCACAACGGTCTTATAATTGACGGGAAAGTGATGCACAACGAGGCTGTGGTAATATCCGCTACTGACTTCATCATGCAAGGCACTGAGTATCTCAAGAAGCAGGATTTTGATGTAGTGAACATCGTAGTCGGCATCACCACCGAAAACGAACCCATCATTATCCGAGACCCCTACCCTCTTGTAGATGTACCTGCCTATTATGTTGAAGCACTGTATCTCGGCAAACCGTATGACAAAGCTGACCGGAAAATGTCGGATGAAAAGAAGGGGGACATGCTTGCCACATATTATGCGCGATACGGATACAAGAACATTGAGACACTCGATGACAGCATAACCCTGAGTCGGGAGTGCCAACTGTATACCAATACCGTGCTCTCTTTAGCCACCGTTCTGAACGAATACCTCGTGGACATGCTGCCGGACAAACCGTTGATTCGCAATACCCCGTATCAGGCGCAGTGGTGGCCGGTTCCTTTGTCGCATAAGTTTCCCGTCAGCGCCCTCAAAGAAGCCCTGCACCATCGGCGCAGAACGCTTCCTGCGAACGGTGCGGTTATTCAGTTCGGAAGTCACCAGATGCTGCGAGAAGTAAAACTGAAAGAAACCTGCCGCGACAACGAAATCATCTGCGTCTACAAAATAAAGACACCTGATGGAGATGTTTCCGGGTACTACAATACCAACTCCGAGTGGTTTTACTCGATGCTGGACGGTTCAGACTATATGGATTTGCACGACCAAATCACGCACCTTATCCTTTGGCTGTACACTTCCTTGGTCTGTGATGTCCCAGACCTTCTCCCAACGGACGATTCCTTCCGGCGCTCCTTTATCACCCGCGAAGGCGTTCCTACCGACTTAAAATTCTTAACTCTCGGCGGAAAGCCTCGCAATTATCTGAAAAAGGATGATGGTGAGGATAGTACACTCCACATCTTCGACAAGTCAAAGTACGATGCATCCAGCAAAAGCATCAACGGCTTTGTCCGCAAACTTCCAGCCGGACAAAAAGCGAGCGAACGGTCTCTGAAAATTGCAGAAAGCTACGGCTTCGAGTTGCATGAGGATGAGACTTATGTCATGCCGTTTGTGCGCAGACAGTGGCTCAAAAAGAAAACCGAAGAATAAACGATTTGCAGCGCTCAAAATCAGAGCGCTGCTATTCTTTTTGCGCAATGAAAAAGCCGCCATGCATAATGCACAGCGGCCTTTTCTGAGGAAAAAAGCTAATAAAGAGAATGTCGGAAAATGAATCTTGTCACGGCGGTCTTCTGCTGTCCATGCCTAATCTTTTGTGGCCGGAAACAACATTTTATTCACGAAGAAGAAGATGACCATAGATACGCCGCCGTTTAGCACGGTCGTGCCGATGTTGTAGATGAAATCAGGAACAACCAGACCTGCAACAGCGACCCACACGCAGTTGATTGAGTTGACAATGCAGGTGATGATGCAGAATGCGACCACATATCCCGCAATCTGCTTTCCCAGATTTCCTTTGCTTCGGAACACGAAATTCCGCTGAATCGGGAAGTTGATGCACTCACCAATGACCATAGCAATCATGTATGCACAGAAATACGGTAAACCACCGTGGGCTGCATCGTAGCCAAGAATATTCCACTGAAAGGTTTCTCCAAACATCGTAACAGGAATACCCGGCCAGCCGAAATCCACAACTGGCAAACTTGCAAATGCTTTCGGCAAGAACTGCAAGAGCAGATACTTGAAAACAGTAATGAGATTCGATACGATGACAAACAGTCCGCCTTCTCGTACCCATTTTGCGGTTTCAGGGTGTTTGGCTGCAAATCGATTCCAGAACTCCATTCTGCTCCTCCATATTAAGCCTGCACAGAATTCTGCTCTTTCCAACGCTTAACATTCTTGCGGCGGCGGATAAAGTAGAACACGCACAGAGCGATGAGGCCAGCATCGACAACCGCAACCGTGATATACAGCCAGTACGGAACCGGGATAGCGCTGACTTCCTGACCAATGCTATTAGCAGAGGTATAAAGGATATTATGCGTAGCATTGCGAAGGACCTGATGACCGGCAGGAGAATTTGTGACGGCCTCACTCGGAGCCTGAATATTCATCAAAGACAGAATCAAGTCATTGCCTGCTGCGATTGCACGGTCGATGTTGATATAGGACAGCTGAAGGATGCAGTCGGTAATGACAGTGCCACGGAAGCCCCATTCATTGCGCAGGACAGTAGTGAGCAAATCAGCATTTTCAGCAGCACAGATTTCACCGATACGGTTGAAGGAGGACATGATTCCGCGTGTACCGCCTTCCTTAACGGCAATCTCAAAGGGCTTGATATAGATTTCACGCATTGCCTGCTCGTTCACCCAAGTCAGCAGACCACCGGAATCGCGGTTGCTCTCCTGGTCATTGACAGCAAAGTGCTTGCAGTAGGTCGTAACACCCTGAGACTGGATACCCTGCGTTTCAGCAGCAGCCATTTTACCGGAGTGCAGACCATCCTCAGAATAATACTCGTAGTTACGGCCACTGAACGGGCTGCGATGAATGTTCATAGCCGGGGCATACAGAGCAGCGATTTTCATAGCTACCGCTTCTTGCGCGAAGGTTTCGCCCATATCGTATGCCAGCTCAGTATTCCAGCTGCATGCCAGAACGGACTGTGCGCAGAATTGATTGCCGGTAGAGCCTGCCATAATGTTGTTGACACCGTTTGGACCGTCAACTTCAGTATAGCCCAGTTTGCCTACAGACGGAACTTCCTGTGTTGCCCAGCCTCCATTGGAAACCAGATTGACCATCTCACTGACCGGAATCTGTTCTAGGAAATCATTCCATTTCGGGTCATCATAGGCAAGACCCTTCATATCTTCAATTTTCAAGTCATGATTTACAACAGCAATGTCTTCGGCTGTGTCAACCAGACCGTTGGATGTATTGTTGATTGCCTCCAGAGCGGCAGCACCGGCTTCGCGGCTCGCAGCAGCTCGCTCTTTGGGGAATGTGCCCTCCCAATCGGCACGGCTCACATAGCTTGTGCATTCGCCAAAAGAAGCATAGTCAAACTGATTGGTTGCTGCGACATCGTCAGTAGAGCGGGCACCATCGTTAGAGTCGTTGTAGATTCTATCCTTGTCGATGGTAAGAGTCCGAGAATCAATGACCGTGTGACTGTCGCTGCGCAGGCTGATAGTATATTCGCCCGCTTCGAGAACATAGGCACCGCCTTTTGCTTTCACGCCGGTATAGTCGTAAGACGCCATATCCTCAGCAGTGAAAGTCAAAGTCACAGATTCGTTCTGACCGGGTTCAATCATTCCAGTCTTGCCAAAGGCTGCGAGAACGACAGAACTCTTCTCGATTCCGCCCTCAGTATACGGTGCAGAGTAGTAGACCTCTACTACATCTTTACCAGCAACAGAGCCGTTATTCTTCACATTGACCGTCATGGTCACATTGTTGCCGTCAAACGAGAAATCAGAGATGCTTTCTTCAAAGTCCGTATAAGAAAGACCGTAGCCGAAAGGATACTGAACCGTGGCATCGTAGTCGATGAAACCATCCTCAGCGGCTGTCTCATAGTAACGATAGCCTACATAGATACCTTCGATATAATCGACATAATGGTAAGCGTCTGGAGCAGCACCGCCGCCGATTGGGCTGGTGTTTACCCACTCACAGTTTGTATAGTTATAAGCGCCAATGCTATAATAGCTGGGAGCGCTCTCAACCGCATAGGCGAATGTATCGGTAGTGCGACCGGAAGGATTCACTGCACCGCTTAATACTTCACCGACAGCATTTGCACCGGTAGAACCCAGACATCCAATCCAGAGTGCCGCATCCACGCCCTCGTCCTCGAGAAAACCGAGTTCCATGGCATTTGTGGAGTTGACCAGAACAACTACCGTGCCGAAGTTTTCCTTCAGCATATCCAGAATCTGCTTCTCAACACTCTGCAGTTCCAGATAGTGCTTACCGGCGTCACCGCCTTTTACAACCTGCTCAATGTCCTTACCGGAAGAAACAATCTGCGTTGTTGCATTCGGGTCCATATCCATGGGAAGGTCTGCACCTTCACCGCCGAGACGAGACACTACAAACACGGCCACATCCGAATAAGCCTTTGCATTTGCAATCATCTCGTCAGAGTATTCATTGACAGCAGGCTCGTTAATGTCAAAGTTGTTGCCGGTGAAACCGACACCGATACGCTCAACAAAATGGTCGTTATAGAAAGAGACCAGTTCTGGATTGACCGAGAATCCAGCGTTAGTCAAGCCCTGCTCCAAGGTAATGTTATTGCTGCTGTCACCGGAACCAGAACCGGAGCCGCCATAGACAGTGTCACGAGAGCCATAACCAAAGAGATTGATTTTACTTCCGGAAGCGAGAGGCAAAGTCTGGTTCTTATTTTCCAGCATGACAATACCTTCGCTTTCGACCTTCTGCGTCATATCCGCAGAAGCCTGACGGAAAGCAGCCACCTCATCCGCATCCGGTCCCTTGTATAGGAAACTATTGATGGTTGTGTAGTATTTCGGAACAAGCACACAAAGCAGTACATTCAGTACCGCAACAATAGCACTCAGAATGCACATTATGACAAATGGCAATTTCTTCGGCTTGCGTACTTGTTTTGCAGGGGCAGTGTTTGACATTTGAATTCCTCCTTCTGATTGACCGGACTCGGTCATTTGTCTGCATTATACCTGAAACTGTAAAAAAAGGAGGTCGTATTTCCTAAGTGGTCGTTTTTTGTTCCTACTCTGCACAAAAAAGAAAATTGCCGGGGTTTCCCCGGCAATCAGGTATTGCTTATTCAGTTTCAACAGGCAGTGCCACACGAAGCAGGAACAGCCCGTCCTCCACTTGGACGGAAACCGTACCGCCATATTTCTCCGCTGTACTCCGGATGCTCTTTAAACCAAACCCATGATAGTTCGGGTCTCCTTTTGTCGTAACGGGCAGGCCGTCAACAAAACGCAAGTCTCCCTCGTAGAAGTTCTCCACTTGAAGGATGGCAATGCCATGTCTCGAGAAGATGCTTACGGAAATCGCACGCTTGTCGTGGTCCTCAAGCTTACGAACGGCTTCCTCTGCATTATCCAGAGCGTTTCCTATCATTGAAAACAGGTCAACCGCCTCTAAAAAACCAACTGCCTTTCCATCGGCAACACAGGTAAAGGTGATATCATTCGCAGCGCACAACAGGCTCTTTTCGGTCAGTATCGTGTCCAAAATTTCGTTTCCTGTCTCAATGATAGAGTCATATACCGATACTGAGTTTTCGATTTCTTGAAGAACTGCATTTTCCGGTGAATTACCTGTTTGTGCCACAATCTTCTTCAACTCTGACAGCTGGCATTTCAGTGCATGGCATTTATGATTGATAAGTTTCACACTATCCGATGCTCGTTCATATTGCGCTTGATGGCGCATCCACAACTGCTTTTGAAGGGATAGCTCCTCTTGCTGCGCCAATTTGTTTTGAAAACTCACCTGCTGCCACAATATCAGAACACAGCATATCATCGAATATATCCTGCAGCACCGATACAGGTAATTCTGGTGCTGAAAGCTGGTCTGAACAACCGCACTAAACACAATAGATATCAGTAGGACCGCTATCATTGTCGTAAAAGAATACCCGACGCTCACCGAGGCATACCCATGTTTAACCATAGGTCGTGCAATCAAGAGATATATCACGACATATACCAATGCAAATACAGCAAAGGGAATGAAGGTATCTACTACTATGTCTTTGAGGGAGCAGTAATGAGGTTCATTATAACCTGCTCCGGGCTGAATAGCATCCCACGCACAAAAAGCGACATGCTGAGTAAGGTAAGCCAATGTAGTGAAATAAGCAGCCATTTTGAGTTCTACATCAAACATCGAGTATTCTATAGAAAGCAGGATAAGAAAACTGCCTATGCTCCATACCAAAGAAGCCAAAAAGTTATTCAAAAGGATTTCTGGTGATGCGGTAATGCAAAGCTTCAAAACCAAAAATCCTAAGATTGCTGCCAGTACAGCACGAATCAGCCAAAACTTTCTTTTTGGTTCTTTGTAAGCAAACATGAGTGCTGCAATCAATAACTGAACCGGTTGATGCAAAATTTTGAAGATATCTTGCAGCAAATTCACTTCATATTTCCTCCCGTCACAGAATTTGCCAGGTCGCTGAGAAATGTATTTCTTCGACCGCGACTAAGGGGAAGTGTGTTTGCGCCGACAACAATAGAGTCTTTTTTTACAGCATCCACATGTCGAAGATTTACCAAGTAGCTGTTGCTGCATCTCGAAAACTGCTGGTCTTTAAGGCGGTCTTCAATTTCTTGCAAACTACCGGAAACCTCAAGGGTTTGATTATGCAGATGCAGATACAGCCAATGCCCCCGCACCTCAATGTAGTAGATTGCCGAACTCTCAATTCGCTGCTTTTCTCCATTTACCGTAACAAAAAGATGATGCTTCTGCCTTTGAGAAGCTCGTTCAATGGCGCGAGGCAGTTTCATAGAAAGCTGCGCATAGGTGATTGGCTTTAGAATAAAATCCAGTGCATCGACTTCATAACCCTTAATGGCATACTTTGCCATTCTGGTAATAAAAATCATAACGACAGTCGCATCCTGTTCTCTGATTTTCTGAGCAGCACTCATACCGTCTAGTAGCGGCATTTCAATATCCAACAGCAGAATATCATATATAGGTTTGTAGTTCTCAGCAATATCCATGCCATCGTTAAACACCGCGATATTGCCTTCGAGTCCATGCTCATTAAGATAGCGAACAACATTATCCTTTGTCTGCTGAGCCAAATCTGCTTCGTCTTCGACAATTGCAATCTGCAGCATACCCGAAACCTCCCCATAGGATTTGCATTCTTTCTTTTCTGTCATCATTCTACCAAGTGCGACAAACAATGTCAAAAAGATTTTCAAGAGCACTTATGCAGTTTTTCAGTCAAAGCAAAAGGAGCGTCCGCCAAAGCAGACGCTCCTCTTTGTGTTTTCTTGTGCTTTTTGTGGGCTTGCAGCTTACTTGCCGCTGCTGTTCAGGCGCGGGATAGGCTCGGTCTTCGTTTCCTGACAAACCGTGCAGGTGTAGGTCTTGACGCCTTCTTTTTCAGCCGTGGGTTCAGTAGTTACGACACCGTTATCCTAAGTATGGTTGTTGGTTTTTGGTATGGTAGTGATAATGCTGCTCACATCGCCGCAGACGGTGCAGTAGATTTCGGTGCGACCCTCTTCCTTGCAGGTGGGCTCAATGACACGCATGGCGGCATGATGGCCGGTGGAGTGTACAATGTTGTCATTGTAAGAGAAGCTGTCATCTTCGTTGCACTTGTGCATAGTATCCAGTACATATGGCTAACTCCCAACCTCCGCCACAAGCCATTGATTTCCGTCTTTTTCTAAAAACTTCCGTCATGTTGCATATTGACTCTTTTCAGAGAAAGGAGTACGCTATTCTGAATCGAAGGAAGGGATTATTATGGAAGTCAGTATATTGCTCATGCAGCAGATAGCCCAGCTGTTTATCGTTCTTCTGATGGGCTATGTAGTCGTCAAGTCAGGGCTTCTGAAAGCCTCAGACAGTAAGGTTTTGTCCGTAGTTTTCGTATATCTGGTCATGCCGTGCGTCGTTCTCAATGCATTTCAAATCGACGATACGCCGCAGATTCGCACAGGACTCTTGTACTCGATGGGCATAGCGGTCGGAATGCATGTCGTGTTTCTGGTCCTCAATGCCATCTTCAAAAAACCGCTGAAACTGGATGTTGTGGAGCAGGTCAACATCATATACAGCAATGCTGCCGCGCTTGTCATCCCTCTGGTTCAGGCTTTGCTCGGCGAGGAATATGTCGTGTATTCCTGTGCTTTCGTCATCGTTCAGCTGATTCTTCTCTGGACGCACGCAAGTGCCTGCCTGCAAGAAGGCACAAAACTCGAATGGAAGAAGATTCTGACCAATGTCAATCTGATTGCGATTGTCGCCGGTGCGCTCTTGTACATTCTGCATATCTCGCTTCCCTCGCCAATCGTAAGCACGCTCAGTAGCGTAGGTGCTATGATAGGGCCTATGGGTATGCTGCTGGCCGGTATGGCGATTGCGGAAGTACCGTTAAAGAAAGTCTTCTGTACACCGCGCAACTATCTTCCCGTTGCGCTCCGTCTGCTGGTCGTACCGATGGTTGTATTGCTTCTTCTCAGTGTCACCCACGCATCCACTTGGATTGCGGACGGCAAGGCGATTCTCATGACGGTGTTCCTGTCCGCCATCACGCCGGCCTGTGCGACTGTTACCTCGATGGCGCAGCTGTACAACCGGGATGCGGCACATTCGAGTGCCTTGTATGTACTCAGTACATTGCTTTCTATCATCACTATGCCTATTATGATTGGCCTGTTTGAGATACTGGTGTGATATACCTTTTATAAGTACAGATTAAGGAAGCAAAAAGCGCCCACCTTTCACGGTGAGCGCTTCTTCATTTTGTGGAATATTACTGGATACCCAGAGCGACTTTCAAATTGTCATTGAAAGAATCTGCGATGGCGTGAACACTTCTATACTGGCCGGTGTATCTCTTACATTGCTCGTGGGTGATGGGGTGTGTCATATACGATATGGTCTATACGAACATCCACGGTCAATTTGTTGTTGCAGTATTCAGCGGGACGATTTTCGAGAATATACGGACCATAAATGACCGTGCCGTAGGCATACACACCACTCTCATGCGCGGGGTCCTGTTTGCCGACATGCAGAATTACAATGTCCCCAAGCTGCATATCACGAGTGGCAAGAAAACACTCTACATGACCGGAGTCTTTTACATTATCGAACAGGTTCCACTGACGGAGATTCACGGGTTCTAAATAGATGCGCATACTGTAGTTCCTTCAGGTGCAGAATATGGCACTAGCGTGTCATTGTGTGCTAAATCGTCAAAAAAGTTTACAAGGTCGTCTGGAGTTGGCTCTAGCAAAGCGGCTCTTTGACGAATAACTTCTTCAAAATAATGCCGTAGGAAATCGTCAATGATTTTTTCCTGCTTATTGTTCGATGCAAAGACAGCTTGAAGCAGTTTCTTCAGCTCTCGTGGCTTAATGCCATTCAACTTTTCTACAATGACATTTAATTCGGAGTCGCTCAGCATGTAGTCATATGCAAGATTGATAATTACTGCATTGAACAGTCGAGATAGGATGACAGAGTCGTCTTCACGAACAAAGTCTCCTACAGCTTTTACAGCAACTCCTCCAGCAAAACCGCCTACCATTCCGCCAGCGAAGCCTAATACTGTTCCGACAGGACCACTGACCGATGTTCCTGTTATTGCACCAATTTTAGCGGTCGCAAAAGCCGTGGCCGCAACACCTGCGCCACCGCCAGTGAGAGAGCCAACGAGAGAGAGCATGTTCTTCGAGTATTGTGCGCCGGATAGTTTCTTAGAAAAAACACCGTAAGTGTCTGGAGCAGCAAATACAACAAGCGTGATTACCGCAGTCACTGCGTTCGAACGAAGAATCTTTGCTAACTGATTTTTCGCGGCCGCACCGCTAATTGCGCCTTTACCGGCCAGTGACCGCAAGGCATTCACAATGGATTGGGTGGTTTTGAAGCCTAATTTGTCAACGATATAGGCACTTGCTGTTATAAACTGGCTCGGCAAAACTGTTCGAGCAATCTGCTGCGTCAGAACATGACTTATGAAACTCAAACCGAATGTTTGTATGCCAGCAGCCATAGCACAGTCCATTGCCTTATGACGGTTTCCGGTTTGGGCATAAACCAAAAGAAAAGTAACCAAAAAACTAATACCAAATGCAAATGAGCATGTTACGATACCTCTAGCTGCATCGTATGCCAAGGATTCAATAGTTCCGGGTTTTGTAAGATTGACTGCTTGCTGGTACGAGAGGCGACCTTTCTTAATAATTTGGCTGGCTTCGTTTGGGTCTGTAATACCGGGGACTTTGCCTTCGAGAATTTTCTGACGGAACAAATTGACAGCTTCGGCATACTTATCGCTTGGAACTTCAATCAACATGTTTTCGCCATCAGGCATCCGATACCGAAACATACCGGTGCTCTTATCGAAACAAGATTCCACACAGCTTCGTGCTGTTTTATGATATTTGGTTTGAATGAAAACGCCATTTACAAACCTATCGGGACCGTTTTTTGCGTTATCCCTGCCGAGCACTTTCGCGTCAGCTCCGTCTAACTTATCCATTAAGTTGAGAGCTTCCTCAGCCATTTCGCCATGACCGGTTTTCGTTCTGCATTGTGCCCAAGCACCCGGTATAGTTGACTCGATTCCGGCAAAGAAGTTCGCCGTGTTGACGGCAGACTCTTTTACGATGTCATTATAGGAGTCTGAGTAGGTCTGAAAGAAATTCTTCTTATTAGACAGCTTTGCGATGTAACGCTTGTTGTAGTATACCAGAAGATGACTATAGGATTCTCGAATATTAAAGTCTTCCGGATTAAAATAAGCCCATTTTATGTAATAGTATTGCGAGAAGATTTTATCCTTTTTCTTCCTATCTTTATTATCCTCTTTGATTACTTCTTCGCTGGCTCTAAGAAATATTCCTTGCTTAGTAATTACCATTCCTGAAACTCGATTAGTTACTTCTACATCAGCCCAAAGAATCTTTTGCTCCCGTGGGACAGGAAATAATTCATGAATCTTTTTTACTGTATCAGAATATAGACGGGTATGGGATGGACCTAAGCGTTTGAGAGTTTCCTCAAGCACAATATCCATGTGATTTCGACTCCTTTAACGGTTACTGTATGTTATCAGTTGTTTTCGATTACCTACTTCACATATTTCCGAATCATACTTAGCGGATGCTCCGGGAACCGTTCATCTAACAGTTGTTTGCTTATTATCTTCATTATACATCTTAGAGAATACCATAATTTGGACTTTAACCTATATGTAATCTGATTTGTCTGGATGCACAAAGATTGCAAAAGTATTTTGTCTATTTTGGTGGCCGTATTGAACCAGCTTTAAATTTGTCGCGTCTCTTGTGGTATACGACAGAGCCGTCTTCGAATCGTACCGCAATGTCATAAAAGCCATTGTCAGCAATGACAGTAGCCATCATGCCACAGTTCATGCGTTTCTTTGCTCCAACGAGTGAGAAGGTTCGTGTGGCGTTTTTGCGATACTCTTCTGTTCCATCGAACTCAACAAGGTCAAGAATATCATTGATTTCTTCATTTCCGATGTTGTTCTGACCGATGAATGCCAGCACCTTATCGTACCATGTGCAAATGACTTTATGCTCGTAGATACTCTGCAAGCCCATGAGCTTCTTTGAAATCTTATAGATTCCATTGCCTGTTTCGAACTCTTTAATTGCCTCTTCATTCAGGTTAGAAACAATAGAAAGAGCTGTACTCACGGCACTCGTGGTGAGAGTTGCTTCGTTTCTGCCTTCGAGATATAGAGGGCGTTCATTCTCAATCAAGGCTTTTACGCCATCACGCCACACCTTACGAGATGTCATATTCTGCGCAGAATAAGGAATTGCCTCTCAGTTATAAGGATTGAGATAGATGTGGCTTGTGCTTGATATGTCGATAACACAACCATGAGCACGACCTAGATGCCACGCATAAATAGTCGTGTCACCCTGATACCCTGTTAATCCACCAAAAGTAGGCTGATTTATGTAGTCCTCGTAGGAAACGAGCTCCATACTACGGCCTTCCTCGTTCGCTCTTTGTACCGATGCACAATGGTAAGCATACATGACTTCCGGTGATGGTGTAAGCTCCTTCAAACCATCGGAAATCTGCTTCATTTTATCCCAGTAGGGAGAAAACCACGCGAGTATCTGATTGGCGTACTCAACCATATGGTCGTAGTAGTACCGGGCAGGATACGCTGCGTGGATAGTCCGCGCACCATTCAGAACAGAAAGTTCTCCCATTGCGCTCTGAGAAAGGAACATCACAAAGCCGCCGTGCTTTATCATCATCACAGCTTTCGTATGCGAAAACAGAGGTCTACTGTTGCGGTTCGTGCCGCTCTGCTGCATAAAAGTCCAGTAATCATCTACCGAAATCAGATGAATACCGTCCTCATAGTCATCTAGCTTGAAATCCGTCTGCTTAAAGTTCTCTCTGTACCAATCCCTGACCGCGTCTGCGTTCTTGACTTCAACGGATGCCCACTTTTTGTACGCTTTTTCGATTTCTTTCGGCGTACTTCCGAGCGAATATGGGTTGTAATCCATCTTGTAGCCGATAACATCACGGCTCACCTTGTACAGTATTTCGTTGGGAATTTTTTTGATATCGTAGTAATAGAGCGTGTTCTTCATCGGATTGAAGAATCCAATGCGTTTCAGCTTGCGGAAGTAGCGGCTGTTGTACGACTGGTAGCCCATGATGTAGTACATCAAGAGCTGCAATGTCCAGCGACTATTTAGATTACCACTGGTGCATTTCATGTCCAGCAGCGTGGTCTCCGTAACATAATCGCCGTCACCGCTGCTTACTAATCGACTGTATCCGCCGTCCATCGTGAAACCGTTTAGAACAGGCATCTCATAGGCATGGAAAAATGCAATAGTACGCTGAATCATAATGGCAGTTGCCAATAGCACTTCTTTGGGCGGAGCTTTTGCTTCTGTTGGGACAAATGCTGCCGTGCCTTGCCGAAAGGCAACATCGAATTTTACAAGTTCAAATGCAGCACACAGAGATAGCTCATTAAGGCCCGTAACTTTGTCAAGCAGCCTGATAGCATCCGCCCCATGAGCTACTTTTGCGGCACCTGCCAATGATATGGAGAACGCAGCCTGTTTGTCCTCTGTCATGGCAAACCGCGTCATGTAATCAACAACTGTACCTGCCGCGCCCGCATACTCAGACGGAATCGAAGGGATGGTCTTACCATCGTCATATTCGATTGTTCTGAATAGGCTTACAGGTAGATAGCCGCCGTTCGGCTGCTTTGCCTGTGCTGCCATTGCTGATACAGAGAACATTCGACTACTCCCTTGGCTTTCACATTGTAGTAAAATTATGCCTGCTCCACATCTTCAAGTGTGAGCATAGCAATGTCATCACCACTAATTCCGTAAGCGGTTGCAAGTCTGTTAGCCTGATTTATTGCAGCACGCTCGAAAAAGTTCCGTACCTCGCGACCGTTTGCGAAGGAATCATCTCGATGGTTATATTTGTTGGTGAAGTACTCCAAAACATAATGGTCAACAGTGTAATCCGTTGTATAGCCGGATTTTTTGCACATGCTTTCGAAGATTTCCAGCAATTCAGAGGGCGTGTAATCCTCAAATGTGATATACCGATTGAATCTGGATTTCAAGCCCGGATTGGAATTGATAAACCTTTCCATTAGTCCCGGATATCCTGCCACAATAACTACCAAATCATCACGATGGTCTTCCATCGCCTTCAAGATGGTGTCTATGGCTTCTTGCCCATAGTCATTGAAGCTATTATCTTTTGCTAGTGTATACGCTTCATCGATAAAAAGTACTCCGCCTAATGCTTTTTGGATGACTTCTTGGGTCTTGATTGCAGTTTGCCCAACATATCCTCCTACAAGACCGGAACGGTCAACTTCTACAAGTTGCCCCTTAGACAATACGCCAAGTTCATGGTAAATACTGGCGATAAGGCGTGCCACCGTGGTTTTACCTGTTCCGGGATTGCCAACAAATACGAGGTGACGGGAAAACAGCAAATCGGGCAAGCCATTTTCACGGCGAAGTTTTTGCACTTTAAGCAAATTGATAAGAGATGTAACCTCTTTTTTAACCTGCTGCAAGCCAACCAAGCTGTATAACTCATCAAGAGCCCCTTCTAAAGTTGTTGTTATATCCGCTTCTTTTGCACATACCTCTTGGCACGCTATCGTATTTTCAGCGGTACAATTCATCCCCGTATCAACTATATAATCAGGCACTGAATCCGTGCCATGTTCCGGTGCCTTAGTATATTTGGTATTCAATTCGGGAGAATAAACATCTACTATTTTCTCCTTTTCACCGTAGCTCGCATGAAGTGAAATGCCGTTCCCGCTTTTCATAAGCAAGAAGTTACTACTCAATTCAATAGGCATACGCTTGTCAATGTACAGCCACTGTAAAGCACTTATCCCATTAGTTGTTTCAATTCCCTCCACAAACGACTCCTCATAATATAGCATACCGTTTGAAAAGTCACACCTGCTTGGAACTCTTCCCCTCATTGTGGGATACTCTCGATTAAAGCTTTCCGTTTGGCGCTCTTCAAGCTGCAATATTCTTGAATATTTCGATGATAGCGCATACTCTTTGCTGTTCTGACCAGTTAAGTAATATATAATGCCAATATTGTGAATTATGGAAAGAACAGCACTTTGCTCTTCACTTGTATAATCTTTAGAGCTTGGCGGATTAAATATGTCGTTTTTATCCTCACGACTATCATATTCATTTAAAGCCGCAGTATAGCACTCAATGGCCTTATTCCACTTACCCAACACGATATAGTTTTGCGCCATAATGGTCAACACAAGCGGCTTTAATTCATGACGGTTTACAATTTTACTTGCAATGGTAATTACCATTTTTGCAGCTTGCCATTTGTTTTTTGTCACTTCGCTTTCATCATCATAATCCCACGAGAAATACTCAAAATCCGTATCAAAAATATACTTCTGCAGTAAAAAGATAATGTTTTCAATACTACCATAATCGGATGAATCCATCTCAACACTCCGAACCCATCTTTGGTACTCATCAAGGGTGACCTTATTTTGCCAAGATAATATCGGTGTAAAGTCATTAACATCAAACATTGTAATTTCCCCTCTCACATACTAAAGTGACTATCCGCGATTTGGTCGAGAGCTTGCCTTATGTTATTAAACGGTTGGTATAGGTCCAGCGTCCTGACAGTTATCTGGTTGCCGTGCATCTGAAACACACTATCCGGCTGGATAACATCTACCGTTTTTGCGTACAAAAGCATACCAGATACCTTGTGAGGCTCGCCACTCTTCTCCAGCTCAAATTCTTTATTCTTTACATAGGTGTAAATTTGGTACATATTCCCGGAATGAATGGTGCGTTTATTGTACTGCACCTGCATATTGTGAGCATAGTACTTGGCATCGATTATCAGAACGGAATTTTCCCTTTCCCGCTGGAGCATGATATCGCTCTGCATGATTGGCAGAGCCGTCTGCACACCGTCTTCAAGCGCCCATCGTATCTGCGATGCCGATGGTTTCAGTTCCGGATGTTCTCGCCGATAGTATTCCAGCAGGAATTTCTCATATAGGTGGCTCATCTCCTGACTGTCCTCAAATGCAGCGAGTTTATAGCTGCCATCATCTTCGGTCTGAAGCATACCATTCAGAACGAGCTGGCAGATGCCTATGAGCATCAGATAAGTCTCGTTGTTGCGGTGAAATCGTAAGTCGGACCATCGTATAGAACTTGGCTCGACCTCATCGACAGACGAGAAGAAAAGCATTTCACTGCGGAGGCGCTGCCGATACTCTTTCTTTACCTCGTTGCTGCCAATCAGAGTCAGCGCAGTGGTTTTGATTATCTGATTCAAAAGATTGTTTTCAGAGAGTTCATCGTACTCACAGTAAAGCTGCTGGCAATGGGCTATCTGGTTTCGAATCGTGCCCGGAAAGGAAATTTTACCGTGCAGTACGGAGAGGCCCCCTTCTTGGTCGATATACTCTTTATAGAGTCCCTGCTTTAGCTGCTGACTGATACCCTGCGCAAGAATTGCCGCAAAAAGGTTTTGAGCGTTGTCGAACTGGACGGTCTCCATATCCTTGTAGTTCTTCTGCTGCAGCGCCTTAAAAGCATAGGCCAGCATGTAGTAGATATTTTTTATAAGGATTTGTTCTCTATCACTTGCTGCCATTCTCAAAGACCCCGTTCAGGCGGGATGCCCACATCTCATACTGTTCTTCATCATCAAACCAATACTCTGCCAGCATCGGGAGGATATCGTAGTTCACAATGTTTTTGAGGAGTGCGTCCGAGCACGGTTCATCGAAGACAAAATAGCTATGTCCTATGCAAAAACCCTTGCCGAGCTTTTCTTTGATATCGACATTAAGCTGCTTTACTTCCTCAACAAGTGCTTTCATCGTGCTGCTACCCTTGCTGTTCATGTACTCTTTAAAGCCGCCCGTGTCGAATCCCGGTTCCATATCAACGAAGCTGAATCGGCGGCGCAAGGCATAGTCAATCATAGCTAAGCTGCGGTCCGCAGTATTCATCATGCCAATGATATAGAGGTTCTTCGGTACAGTAAAGGAGCGGCCACTGTAGGGGAGCGTCGCGGCCTGACCGCGATAGTCTTTCTCAATCAGCATCAGGAGCTCACCAAAAATTTTGGAGAGGTTGCCGCGATTGATTTCATCGATGATAAAGAAGAACTTTTCGTCAGGAGCATCTGCCGCGTCTATGCAAAAGCGTTT
Organism: Clostridiales bacterium; assembly: GCA_019418545.1. Lineage (GTDB taxonomy): Bacteria > Bacillota > Clostridia > Oscillospirales > Acutalibacteraceae > Heritagella_A. The sequence goes on from DYBQ01000001.1 coordinate 25,796, forward strand.
GAAAATGCCATCAGTCCGAACGAAACCACTGGCGGCGGGTCTGTAACCCTCTACAAAATCCTCATAGCTGTAGTTCTGATGGAACTGCACGAATTGGATATGGTCATCGTTCTTTGCACCCATAATGGAGTACGCAAGCCGCTTTGCCGCAAAAGTTTTACCAACGCCCGGTGCGCCCTGCAAAATGATGTTTTGCTTACGCATCAAGACAGCATACATCTCATCGTACTTGGCCTCAGAGATAAATACCTCCTCCAAAAAGTCCTTTTTGGTATACTCCGTTGTATCTGTGTCTTCGTCAGGCACTTCCTCGCCATTCACAATTTTTAGCGCCTCGGCCAGTTCAGGACGCAGCTTCCAAATGTATACGCCGTCATCTTCTTTATTGGCTTTCTTGCCCATATACAGAATAGACCACCAACGAATACTCTCGTCTTCCCTCTCGGCTAACTTGCAATGAGTCTTTTCATAGACCTTCTTGGCGAAGGCAATCGAGTTCACATTGTAGGTATTAGCGTTATCACCATATTTCTGTGCCAACTGGGTGCAGGTCGCTTGCCCGCCGTAATCCAGAAGTCGTTCGATGACAGTTTTGGCACTCTCATGATAGACTTCATTATTTGCAAGCAGTGATACCCAGTTCTCAACAGTAATGCCGGGGTTATAGTCTTTCGGCTCCCACTCCTGCTCTGCCTTCTGTTCTTTGAGAATACGCTCAGTGTAGCAGTAGGCCAAGTCCGTGGCGAGCATCCGATACTCCGGGTCGGGATAATGCACTGCTGTCAAGCCTTGCATTTCCCAGTTACGAACCTCAGGTTTTTGCTTCATCAACTCGGTTACTTCGTTATATAACACCAGCCATTCACGAATGTTACTATCCAGACGACCTTTTATGATGCGATGGTCGCTGCCAAGGGCAATCGAGAGATTCCGAGCTTGCGTATACTGATATACATAGTATTTGTCCGGATACCGCAGCCAAAGATATAAGGCAATGGTTCTTTCGTCTTGAAAATGGTTCTTCGCCCCGTTGCCAACACGCTCCAGCAGGTCAGCCGATTTTTGCTTAAAGGAATGGAAGCGCTCGACAATATCTTTGCTCTCATCAAAGAGGTCTTTGAACATGGCTCGAACTGTATCGGGCTCTCGCTCTGCAAAGTCCTCAATCATTCCTTCCGGGAAACGCGCTTGCGAAACCATCATGTGGCTTACACCGTGCAAAGAGCGCTTTATCATGTCCGAGAGGTTTTGCGTATCAAGGTCCCAGTTGTCTTGAAATGTTTTTATGCCGCGCCACTTGAATTCCTCTTCTTCCCAGTAGCTTTCACCATTTTCCCCTTTGTGGTTGGTGAAGTAATCCTGGTATTCCTTGACCAACTTATCAAATTTCTTTCTGTCAATCATGATACACACCTGCTTTTTGATGGCTTCTGCTGCACTGAACTATACATAATCTAATTGTATAATTTCTGTCGCAAAATTGCAAATAAAGTCTGCTCTACCCTTTCGTTTTTGCCTATTGCACAATGTTTGCACAGTATCTTTGTTCACTTCATCCATTGACAATATCAGCAGTCAACCTCCACCGTCTCGTCTTCATAATTGACTTTATCCAGAGGTTCGCCCCACGAATAATTTATGTACTGTTCTGAAGGGTCATCGTATGCAGAGTAATCAAAATCATCGCCGCCATCACGAACCGGATTACCATCCACAGTAGCATACCAAGTATCGAACCTCACAAACCGATGCTCAGAGCAGTATTTCGTATACTGCTTAAACAACGCCTCGCACTGCGGCCACGGCAACGGACTCTTTACATAGAATTTCAACTGCCACGGCGCATACTTGCTCAGGTCCTCCACCCCGTACCGTTCAAGCCCTTTGAGTGCCTCCTGCCCAAGTTCACCTTTGAAAATCCTACGCATTTGCATGTCCATCTTCATTTTGAAAATTTCCTTTTTAATTAGTAGGTCTAAGATTTAGCCCTCTATTGTATAAGAGAACAAGAAATCAGAAATTTTCCAACAAAATTTCAAATTTTTTCTCTCTATAAATAAAACAGAGCGAAAATCCTCCAATTGATTCACTTTTTGAGGTTTTTTCATTACTTTATAAAGAGAATTTTCAGGTCTGAATTGTAAACTCAAAAAAGTCTCTCTATATATGAACATCGCTGGAAGCAACCAAAAGTTCGAGAAGCAAGCTGTAGAAAATCTCTTTGAATTTTTGTACATTTTCACGAAGATGCTGCTTCTGCTCTGGAAGTCCAGATTATGGGACAAGCTATCTGATATAATTTAGGTGTTGAACGAAAAATAGCTCCGACACTAATGCCGGAGCCTAAAACACTATCTATGGCAGCATAGCTCGCTGCGTTCGAGGTATTAGATATGACGAACTATTCTAACTATCCGCGTCACAGACTTGTCCCCAATAGCTGCATCATCTGCTTTTCAGAGCACACCTATTCTTGGACTCCGCTCACCGAAAAGCAGAAAAAATATATGCTGACAAATTATATTGACAGCGCAAACAGAATCGACCTGAAAGACAAAGACGGTGATGAGTACAGTATGTCGGTCGCTCAATTCCGTAAGTGGATTGAGACCGGCACTGTTCCGAAGAGCGTTGTTGAAAAGAAAAAGAAAGAATCCGAGAAGGTCTGCCCCTTGTGCGGCGGCGCTCTGGTGCTCCGCGTTGCAAAGTTTGGTCCGAAGCCGGGCAGTCAATTCTATGGCTGCAAGAACATCCCTGAGTGCAAATACACTGCACCGTATGAAGCCGAAGAGTCCAAAGAAGGAGACTGAGAAAGGAGCGCAGGTATGAACATCCCAACACTTCCCGCAGGACGAAACAAATATTACGACCTCGGCCCGACCCGGCAGTACGATGTGGATGTCATCCGCAGAGCGCTGCTCCAGTACGAGGACACAATGAAGGCAGAGGTTGAAACTACAGAGCCGGACAGTGATGAACGATACCATCTGGCTGCGGAACGAATCGCAGCACGAGAACTGGCTGCGAGATTCAGCAAGAAACTTCCCTATTATGAATAAGACGAGGTAAATAATGACACAGGATGAAATCATCGAAGTAATGGCAAAGTGCTCCTGCGGCACTCGAATCGCATGGACACGCAGCAATGATACTGTGGAGCATCGCGGCGTAGTGGACGAGTTCTATCCTGAGAACGGTGCGGAAGATGCATACCTCTCTGTAATCGAGCCCCACCACTTCACTCCTGTGCTCGGCGCATCCGAGATTGAGACTATAATGATTTTGGAGGACAAGCACCATGAATGTTAAGTATATAAAGCGTGATGCCGAAATGGACCGTATTGCCGAGGCATTCTCCGGATACATCCATCGGCATCCCAGCTTGGACCTGCTCTGGTCGGAAAAGCTCGGCTATATATTATTGAGTATCGACACAGTACAGAATTGCCTATATGGTACAAGTATCTATACAAATGCACAGAAGCTTGCTCGCCGTTTGTTTGAAGAGATAGTCACCGATGTCGTACTAGAATGCGAGGATTGCGACGATGTTTCCAGTATGGACGATGAAGGCCGAGAAGAGGTTAAACGGCGGTGGGCTCCGTTTTTGGAGATGTTGCCGGAGTACAAGAGCATTTGTGAGGATATTCTTGCAGGAAACAAGGACAAATATAGCGAATGAGGTAGTGTATCATGGCGAACGATTACGGTTATTTTGGCAGCGGCAGTACCGGATATGCCCACTATAAACAGTCATTTGACCGCAACTTCGGCGGTTCCGGTGGCAGCGGAGGGAATCACAACGGTGGCGGCAATGGCTCCGGCTGCGGGCCTCTGTTGCTTATCATTGTTGTTGCCGTAGTCGCTGCGCTTGTGCTGTGGGCAATGTAATTCTTAACAAGCGGCGTATGCTGCTAATTAAAAATAGGGCCATCGCTTGCGGCACGGTGGTCCTCTTTTTTGCTTGCTTTTTGTCCGGTCTCGTGGTAAAATAATACTGAAAGATATTTCAGTGAAAATGCATTCAGCATTATTGGAGGTGCAATATGTTTATAGGCCGTGAGAAAGAACTGGTTCTCTTACAGCAAGACTACATCGGCAAAGCTGTGATGGTCTACGGCAAGCGGCGAGTTGGAAAGACCACGCTCATTCAGAAAGCCCTTGATAACTGCCCTTATCAGACCGTCTATTTCGAGTGTTTGAAAGGTACAGTACAAGAAAATATTGATAGCCTCGTTGATGAGCTGGTTCGAGCCAAGATATTGCCCGTAGCTCTGAGCTTCAGTACACTACAAGATGTTTTTACCTATCTTAACACGCTGCCTCAGAAAATGGTTGTCGTCATTGACGAATACCCCTATCTGAAGGTGATGAATGAGCCCACAACAGTTGATTCCGTTTTTCAGAGCATCATTGATAACCGGCTTGGAAACATTGAGCTTATCCTCTCCGGCTCTCACATCGGAATGATGAAGGACCTCTTGCAGGAGAAAAATGCTCTGTATGGACGCTTTGCTGTCACTATCAAACTCAACGAATTGAACTATCTGGATACCGCCAAGTTCTATCCTGACAAAACTCCCTACGACAAGGTGGCGCACTATGCTGTATTCGGCGGTTCTCCTTTTGTGAATCAGGCGTTGCGTCCTACTGCCACGCTGCGAGAAAACATCGTCAGTACAATTCTAAATCCTGTGAGTGCGGTGTACCTGTATGCCAGTCAGTTGCTGTTGTCGGACTATTCCGTCAAAATCAACGCAGAGCGTATCTTTGCAGTCATTGGTAACGGCAAGAAGCGCTATTCTGAAATTGAAGACAAGCTGGATGTGAAGAAGACCGGCAATCTTGCAAAACAGATGAAACCTCTGCGTGACCTCGAAATCATCTCCCGCAATTACCCAATCAACAAACTCAACGACAGTAAGAAGTCTACCTTCGAAATCAATGACAACCTGCTACGGTTCTATTTTACCTATGTCTATAAAAACGCCAGCGCATTACAAGTGCTAGGCGCAGAGGCTTTCTATGATGAGTATGTAGCCCCTCCTCTGACAGACTTCATCTCTCGCCGATTTGAAGGCATTTGCCGTGACTATTTCAGTTTACAGGTTCGTTCTGGGAAACTGAAAGGTGTCCGCAACATCGGCAGCTACTACTATGACGACCCCGTCCACCGCAAGAACGGTGAGTTCGATGTCGCTCTGGAGCTGGCAGACGGCTATGCAATTTATGAGGCAAAGTATTATGCCCAACCTATGACCCTCGATGAGATTCACCGTGAGGCTCAGCAGGTGGCGAACATCAAGGAACTGGCCGTTAAGCAGCTCGGATTCATCGCCATCAATGGCTTTGTGGAGCAGGAAAAGCCTTATACCTATCTGGATGGTAATGACATTTTTGCGGGAATGTAGCCCGAAGCAAGCGGTTGACGCATCACCGCTGCAATTCAACCTGTTTCCGCACAAATCAAGGTCTTTCTAAAGAGGTTCATCCATGGATAAAGCCACATACAGTTTATCTGCTCTAAAGCAGTGCAAGGAACTCATCCGGAAAAGCCGGTGGAGCACACGGTTGAAGGTCGAGCATAATTCCCGGTGTGCGGAGGTCAATGTCCTGTTCGCATCCTGTCAGAAGCTGCTCAGCTATGTCATGTTCCAGCCGGACCTCTCCCCTGCTTATGACTATCAGCAGATGGTTTCCTTGAAGAAATGCACGAAGAAACAACTGGACAATCAGCTGCGTGTATGCCGCTCGTTTGCTGAATCTCAGATAGCCTGCATCGAAGAAGCAATTCAGGACGGGTCCGTGAACAGCATCCCATGAATCTCAATACCAAGGGAGACGCTTTTCGCTCCTCCTTTTTTGTTGCCGCGCTCCCAGCGGGTTGCCTGTCGCTTTACCTTGCCATGTGTAAAATCGTCCAGAACGGAAAATGGACCCCTGCCACAATAGCAGAGGTCCTTAGTTTGTGTATCAAAGCTTATCGATTATTTGTTTTACAGCAGCTGGTTTCGCGTATTTAACGCACGCATCGCTCACGAAGATGGTATCCTTTTCTGTGGGTTTCTTCCACATAGCGGGATAAACTTCCAGTTTCTTTCGAGTATTCTGTTTCTGTACATACAAGTCTTTGCCATTGGTATCCACCACGACATCGGCGTATTTCAGAACATTTCCGAACGAGCCAATCAGTTTCCGCTGTTCATCGACTGTAAGCATCTGAGGTCGCGTATTGTCTCTTGCCCAGTTCAGCAAATCCAGGGCTGCAAATCTATCCAGCACGCCATGTACATTCTGGTTCCGGTAATGTTTCAGGCACTTGTAGCAAGCGTTCTCACAGGTACAGCCCGTGAGAAGCATCTCGGCTCGCTCCAACACCTCCGGGATGACAGAAGCCACAGCTACGGCATATCCTGCGCCGCTGGACAGACTGTCGTAGATATAGATATCGATGAATGCTCCCGTCTGGTTCTGGCGAACACGGTATCCTGTCATCAGTTCCGTGAACTCCACATCCAGAATACGGCTCACGACCAGACGAATGGTCTCCGCCAATGACTGCCCTGCTCGTTTGACCCAAAGGTTATCTTCCCTACTAGTCTCGACCAATTTCGGGTCAAGTTTGATTTCCATGACCAGCATATCCGTCACGAAATCATAGCCTAGGTTCAGGTTCATAGCATCCCGATGTTGGCATTTGTATGTGGCACCTACGACATACGGTCTTCCGACACCATTAAGGGCGCAAGGGTCATCACCCGGCATTGCTGCGCCGCAATCAGGACATACCATAAATCCCTTCTTTGCAGTGCCTTCATTCACCATGATGATGCGCTGGTTTGTCCTTGATGCGAACCGGATATTCTGATACCCCTTCACATCGTTCATGGTCTCTGACTCAGGCAATGTGGAATACAGAGGCTGCTGAACGAAGGAATATTGCTCATCCAATTCGGCTACAGAGATTTCCTTTGCATTCTTTGGTGCGAATCCCCACGGCCGCAGCATCGGCGTAGCTTCCATTAAGTTCTTGTTTCCGCAGAAGGGGCACGCCTTGATTTTGTCTTCATATAATCCAAACCAATCGCAAACGCCGCATTTCATAACGTGTTTCTTGTAGTTGTCGTCTTCAACAAAAGCACGAGCCGGTTTGAATTTAGCATCTTTTCGTTTTTCGCTGCCGGGATAGTAGAATCCCCCGATTTGATAGGTGGCTTTATCTACAACGATAGCACGACCGGGAGCATACTCTCCGATGGCTACATCAAGGCCGCGCTCTACCTGATACTGCGTTTTGCCCTCTCGGTCAGCAATATAGGTGCTGACGACATTTTTGGGGAACGAATAGGTGGGAATCAGCCCTTCCTCATACAGTGCGTCCAATAGTGATTTGCTCTTAGTTGTCACGCCGTTCGGGATTTGATACAGTTCAGGATGGTCATCCTTTTTCTTTTTCAGGGCATCCAAACCTTTCGACAAGATGATTCTGTAATCTTCCGCACCGCCGTAGGAATCCGGAATCAGGACCTTATCCGTCACTTTGTACTGTTTCTGGTATGCCTTGTATGCGTCCAGATAATTGTCCAAGAACTCAATCGCCGCCATCGATTCGAGGCTGCTATGGATAGATTTTAGATAATCTTGGAGCGTCACCATGCCAAGATGCCTTTGAACCAGCTTCTCGCTGGTAATGTCAATCCAGGGTCTGCGCGGGTCACCTTGGAACATAGGCGCTGGGTCGTTGAAATAGAGCGTATCATGCGGTCCGTTCTCACAATAAGTCACGATAGTAGAAAGGCTTGCACCGCGTCGTCCGGCACGACCTGCACGCTGCTGATAGTTCTCGCGCATCGGCGGAATGTTGCGAAGTCCGACCGCGACCAACGACCCGATATCGATACCGACTTCCATCGTTGTTGTACTACTGAGGATGTCCACGGGAGATTCTTTTCCGCGTATCATGTCCTGAAATCTCAACTCGTACTTCTCGGTTTTAGACCACATATCATTGTTTTGGTCTTTGTACGAGAGCTGCGCGGTATGCTCCTCCGTATCGATGACATGGACCGGACCGCCTTCCAGTGCTGCCAGAGACGGTTCGCGCCAGAAATCCAGTGCATGAAGTTCTTCTTTATCCATCAAATGGATGCTTTCCGCCCCACAGTTAGGGCAGTGCTTATTGAGCGGGAATGCCGTCACACACGAACATTTCTCACAGCGATACCATTCATGTTTCGGGTCATAATGAGGAACAAGTGTTTTCAGATTCACAAATTTTCGTTGCGAAGCGGAATTCACTTCCATGAACCGTTCATTGAGAACATTGCGCCAGATTTCCTGTATGCGCCCTTTGCGCTCCCATCCCATAGCATCACAGATGGTCGCGGGCATTGTCCAGTTCTCAGGATATCCGTAACCTTCAAAGCCTTTTCGGACCTGTCTGCGCACATCGTCATCGATTGTCTGACCCAATGCAAGCTTATCGCCGCAGTCTAAAATCCAGGCATTAAACACCTCCATGAAGACATCGTCATCAATGTCGGAACCCTCACCGAGGTCATTTTTCAAGTCTTCAATGGCATCGTACTGTGCATCTTCTGTAGGCTTCAACCAACACAGTGCCGTAGACAGTAAGGTATCGTAGTTACCGCAGAATAGGCGCAGGAGCTGCTCACGCATCTGGTTCGGCGCATTATCTACCACCGTTAGAGAAGGGCTTCGTGGCCGTCCTCGTTTTTCGTTGCGTTCGTAGTCCTTTCGTACCTTCTCACAATGCGATTCGACAAAGGTTTCTCGGTCTTTGTTGCTGTACATCTGGACATTGTGCAGAGCGGCTTCCAGAGCGAAATACCCGTAGATGTCGTTCAAGGTCTGCTCCGTGTTCGTTTTTTTGGTCATATCCTGCATACGATTGACAGCCAGAACCGACAGCTGTCGTGCCGCCGTAAGGTCAGACGCATCCGACATATCTCGCGCGAGGCGTGCAGCCCGTTGACGGCTGTCGGAGAACAGCAGCACTTTTCTGCCCTGGTTCGGCAGATGAGGATTACTTTCCTTGCCCTTCACAGCCTGTTCTGAATCAAACTGCGCCTTTATCAGGTTGAAGAACGACAGATTGCCGCGTGTCGCAAAGGATGTCAGCTCAGCGCTGCCGACTCGTTTCTGGCAGTGCGGGCAGGTCGGAAATGTAACGACATCAGGGCGACCTTTCTGGCTGTAATCGCAATAGTAGAGCTTGAGGATGCCTGGCTTACCGTCTAGCGAATCATCCGCAAAGTTGATATACCCGGTTTTGCTATCCAGATAGCAGGGACGAGGAGGTGTACTGCCACCTTTTTTGGGTTTGAATCCCAGTTCAGGAATATACAGATGGATTTCTTTCAGCGTCTCCTCAAATACCTGTCCGGAGTTGCGCCACAGGAACGCTCTACCGTTATTGTCGATTTCAGATTTCTCTACATAGCCTTTCACATACAATGCGCCGCATTTTCTGTCGTTGTAGAGTTCATAGACCATGCCTCCGCATTCCGGGCAAGTCGTTCGACCATCCGACAACAGTATATTTCCGAGCGTGATGCCGCCAGCAGTATGCGCACAGGGGCAAGAGGTATTTACACAGGCAAATATACCTCGGATACCTCTGAACAGCATGTGCATACGCGCCGGGAACAAAACCATGCCTTTACTGTTTCTTGCCAGCGGAGCAATCGACAGCATCACACTTACCGCATTTACGGCTTCCTCGTGCGTCACATCCGGGAAAATATTCGCAGCCAAATCATTCAGCGAAGTAGCCTTACCGCGACAGGCAGCAAATAGCTTCTGAAAATCGGTGTAATCCGTCAGATGCTCATACAGCCATGTCTGCATCTGTGCTGTGCTCTCAAACGATGTCGGAGCGCCTTTTATACCATGCCAGAAGGTATTCAGCGCCGACAACTGTGCAACATCATCCGTTTCTATTTGTTCCGGGGTGACAGCAGCATACTGCTTGAACGGAATGGCGATTCCGTGTTTCATGTCGATGACTTCTCTGTCACCAGTCAAATAAGTGAACGAATAGGTGTCTGCCGCCGTCAAGGCCTTAGCGAAATCACGAACTGCTTCCTTATCCTCATCGCTTCTGTCCGGCATACTTGCGGTCGTGAGGATAAACTGAACTCTGTCACGACCGATACCGAGACGATGAAACATTCTTCTGATAAGCAGCGACACTTCGCCGCCGGAAGAACCACGATACATGTGCGCTTCATCGATGATGAACAGAAGTTTATTATCCTTGTTTTTCTCTAGCCATTTCTTCGTCGAATCCCAGATATTCGTTTCTCTCGGTCTGAACAGCATGTATTCCAGCATGGAATAGTTCGTAATCAGAATATCCGGGCAGGCGTTCTGCATCTCGAACCGGGTTATGAGTTCTGCATCTTCGGAATCCGGTATGTGCTGATTATTGCGCAGCCCCTCGATAAACGCATCCATGTCGTTTTTCGCCGGAATCTTGCCTTCCTTGACAAGGGTCTCGTAGTAGTTCTTGTCATCCTCTGTTTCCGGCTTTGTCATCCGCTCTAAGGTGTTTGCGAGGTCCCGGTCCTGCTGTTTATCCGGTTTACTACCGGGGTACGGCGTACGACCGGTGTACATGCCGAATTGAGGGCGGCGTGCAGTCTGCCCTGCCGTCTCACGGAAGACATTGATGAATCTATTCTCCCTATCACCCATCAGACGGCGAAGACGGCTGATTTGGTCCGATACAAGAGCGTTCATCGGATACATAACTACCACACGAACACCGCGCTGTTCCCATATATCAGGAGAGTTTCGGGCTTCGTCCGTCAGTTTCGCCATCATAGGCCACATAAAGCATTCCGTTTTACCGGAACCAGTGCCGGTCGCAACAAACAGGTCTTTGCCTTTGACGGCGGTTTCCAGCGCATTTATCTGATGCTTGAAAGGCGCAGTATATACTCCGAGATTCGCGTCAGCCAGTTTTTTGAAATAGGTACGCATCCATTCCGGGATATCAGCTTTATCAATGCCATTTGGGACAGAGACATACGCAGGCGAGGACTCGATGTAGGGTTTCTGGTACAATTCTCCCTCATCATCGAGTTTCGCTGCAACAGTTGAAAGCAGAAGCGGGGTCTTCCCGAAATACTGCGATTTGATATAGTTCTCTAACTCGTTTTTCAGGTATTTATGGACTTCATTGGCTCCTTTTGCCATCAAAGCACCTCCTTGAACTGGTAGCCTAATTTCTCCATTGTGTTTTTGAACACAGGATACACCTCAGCACCCATCTGGCGCGTGTAATGCTGCTCAAAAGCATCGATATCAACATTCATCATAGGCCATGAATAAAGCTCGCAGAAAGCCTCCTCTGCGGGTGGGAGCAGGTATGGCAGTGCCACCTTGACTAACTTGTCAGATTTGAATACTTCTATAGGCGGCATTGCATCATCACGCATCAGAATGCCAGTTGCAAGTGCCAGCCATTCCTTCGCCTCATTGTTATCCAATACCGGATTTGTCAACCAACCCGGCAGTTGGCTCCATTCCCAGCCAGTTTCGGCTTTACGATAGAAGTAGTATGTATTTCCAGCTGCTAAAGGGACGCGCAGCAAGGATACTTCTACATCCCCATTTGGCGTTTTCAGCCAATATCCGTTGCGAAATCTTCTGTGCGCAAGGAACTCTGTCCCGTCCGGAAATTCATCAACAGGTTTCCAGTCTGCGGCGCTTATATACTTTTTAACATCCTTGCCGAGATTCTTCTTGTGCAACGCAAACATGTCGGTCGCAGACCCGTACACCTTTTGCGGTTCCAGCCTGTCAAGCGCATACGCCCCCAACCCGCTCATGGCGTGGTACTGTAATGGGTTTCCGTTTCGGAGCAGCGTCACCGGGCCATGAGTATAGGATGAGAAAATCGAAGGGTATATCCAGTTGGCACGGTGATAGAAAACCCCTACGCCCTTGTATATTGCGTATATCTTTTTGGCAAGCTCAGCCTCATCTCTCAGGCACGGACTATCAAGGTTCATAACGGTGGCATAATACCTCGCGTTCTCTTTGATTTTTGAGGTGAACGCCGTAACCGACAGCTCGCTGTTCTCGTCATCGGGGCTGTCCCACAGGGACGCCAGAGCGAGCTTTCCGATAGCACTGTATACGATTCTGTTTTGCCACGCTTCGGTGGTCTCACCCTTGTCTTTATAGATGGATAACCGTTTTGCAATGACATTTAAAAGTTCGGTCGCAGGCATATATTATTCTTCCTCATAGTCGAAATATCGGAAAATTGCTTCCTTGATTTCCTTCGGAATATCATTGCGGTCTTTTACTGAAAGGCACAACTGTTCTCCCCTGCCGACTGCATCGGCATAGGAGGTCAGAAGACAGTTATAAACCAAGGCACTGCTTTTGTTGTCACTGTCCGCAATCAATTTCGTGCTATTAAACAACCCCTGCATTCTGCTTTGAAGACCTGCGTTCACTTTTAGTGCGGCCAGTGTCTCAGAAGGTACGACCTTCTTATACTTCGGCACAAAATCCTCGGCGTCTTGCTTTAACCTTGCTCCATACAACTCGTGAATGTCTGGTTCATTATCCGAAATGATATCTGTGTAAATCGGGAGAATATAATTGAACAGGCTCTGCGGCTCGATGGAGAGGTCCTCTGAATAGGGATGGCAGAAAACCAACTGCTTTGTTGCGGTCTTCGATTCCTGTACAAGCGCATCAAGCCAATCACCGCTGAAAGGATTACGGATGATGAGAACACCATCGTCCTTAAATGCTTTTCGTATCATAGAGACGCTGCAAGCACCGGAACAAGTCAGTACATCCGCATACTTCCCCGTAACGGACACGGATAGCGCTTGCGCAATTTCTTCACTGGTATATCCAGCCAAGAGAATAGGACGCTTGGACCGATATACCGTGTATAGCAGTGCTGCCAAGGCCTCTTGGAAATACTCTGCAATACCTGTGCTGGCGAGGTTGTATTCCAGTTCTCCTACGATTTCTTCCCAGGTATCCTTTTCAGAGAACCGTTCTGCCTCGATATCTTCACCGATGGTGTAGTCTCCTCCCACGGGTTCGCCGCTTGCGGGAACGGGCGTGGTCGAAAGCGCAGACGGCAGATAGCACGCTATATCCGCGAGGAATTGAGACACATCTGACCTTGCGGCAGATAATTTGTCTTTTACCAAAGAATAGCTCTCCTCAGCCAACGCTCTGTTGCTTTCGATTTCATCCTGCATTTTCCTTAGCGTGTTCCGATTCTTTTCGATATCGGCGTTAAGGGCATCCAGTTCAGTTTTCTTTTCTTGTTTGGCCTTTTCGAGATTCGCAATTTCTTCGTTTTTAGCTTTGATGATTTCGCCTGTGTCTCGCAACCATCTTTCCTTGACCAGTTCAGTGTATTCTTCACGCAGTTCATCATTGGCAGTTACGAGATGCGAGAGCAACTGGGTGTCCACTTCACTACCGTCAAGATAGGTATTTGCGTTAGCGATAAAGTCGCGGATGAACCCCTCTGCTTCTTCCTCCGTGCATCCCAACTGTTCTGCTACTTCCTGCTGAGCAGTTTTGTCATTAGTCTTACTTATAAAAGCCTTAAACAGCTGTAATTCTTTCTTTGTATACTTTTTGTTTCCATCCTCGCTCGACACAAAATCTCCGAACGCTCTCCATGTCATCATTGAATTAAGAATCACATTTTTGACAACATCGCTGCTATCCTGAGTTTGGAGATATCCTTCCGGCACGCCGGGAGCAAGTGTTTTCAAAAACCAGTAATCTTGACCATACTGCGTATACCGATTAACAGTTATAGTTAATGCATCTCTACTATTCAAATAATAATACGGCAGCTTTGCAGTGTCATCGCTAAGATAATATTTCCCATTTCGGTATTCCAATGTTCCGGCCTTGCAGAAAATGCTTTGCTTTCCCTTGGCTGAGTCACCACAGGTATACATAATGTCATGTGTTACGCTTCCATGCGCAATGCCGCCTCGCAGCTTTTCCAGCCCTTGCGCCATATCATGGACATCTAAATCATAGATTTCAATCGGGAATATATCCAGTTCCTTTGTCTTGTTGTAAAGTCCTCCCACACTTTTATTGCTCGGCTCATCATACCAAGAAATAACTTTCAATTCCCCAATACGGTGTTCAAACTCTGGATAGGTGCGAAGCCAGTATCGGTTTTCAAGGGAGCTGTCTCTTGAGTTGTCATACCAAAACGGAACCAACACGCCATTTTTCACATCTGCCAATCGCGTCCAATTCCAACCGTTTTCATAGCTATTATAGTAACATAGCGATACTGCCTCATACAGCCGCTCAGTATTCATATCGTCCATTAGTTTCGCTCCTTACTTCTGGTTTTGGAGTTGTTTTACTATCAGCGCATGTACATTTTTGGGCATCTTCCCTTGCCTGATATAAGCAGCTATCTTTCCTTTGATAACTGCATCATTCGGCAGCACCTCGCTACAGCTTCCGAATCTATGAGAGACCGATACACAGGTGGCATCTGGTCTTTTTAAGGCATGGTATAGCTCCCCCGAAAACCCATCAGATATCTTTTCAGGCTTTCTGAACGCGATTTCACGAACCACATCACAGCCTTGAGTAACCACAACGGTATCACCTATGGCTATGGCCAAGGAAACTCGTTCTCCGCCTTTTATCGTTATGACTTGTTTCGTGCGTTCTCTACATTTGACTGTGATGGTTCCATCGTAGCGTGCAGAAACTATGATTTGCTTTTTTGGCGGCAGCTGACTGTAGGCGTCTTTTTCCAACAAGCTATTGTTCTTGTCAAACACTTCAACCACCGGAGTATTCGCAGTTCTTGCAAATGGGCGTTTCCAAACCATCAGATGGTTGCTCTTGTTCATCAGCCCATCGCGCCACTTATAACCGGCCAGTTGCTGTAAGCCATTGGATTGGACTCGGAAATAATTGCCGTATTCTTGTACTTCTGTAGAAGAAGTATACGGCATCAGAGTCAACTCGACTTTTTCATCACCGTGGTAAGCCAAATAAAGCTTTTCCGCGTTATGGTAGGTTATTGTCCCTTCCTCGACCGTCATCGGCCAAATAACATGAAGGTCAATCGCTTTCTTTACAAGCCGGAGTTTGTACTGAAGGAAAAATCTGGCAGATTCGGGGCTGAATTTTGTAGCCCTTACTCTATAAACACGCCACAGTTCACCATTTACAGACTTGTGCATCAGGTCTTTTATAGATATGTCTCTGCATCCATCGTCTGCGTACTGGGTCGTTATCAGGTAATAATCTTCTCCAACTTTTACTTCATCCTCTTGGTGAAGAATCTTATTGCCTCTTCCATCAAACACCGTCCCATACGGATTGATGCCTGGTATAATGGTCGGCCAAGTGTCGAATTTCACATCTATTGCCTTGATGTCGTATTTTAATGCGATGTCTTGCTGTAACGGCAACCATGTGATTCCGCTTTCCTGAACGCGCTCCTTCATGTTGAAGGTATGCGTGATTTTCCCAGATACAGTAAGGGTGAAATCCGTCCTCAGAAGAGCCCCTTGCGGAACTCCTATTGCCAGCGTAAATGTCCCATTATTCAAAAGAAGTTTCAGCGGCATGTCGTAGCATCCGTACTGGAATTCCGGATACTTATTGTACTGCTCTGTTCGTTCTGCACATACTTTATCTTGCTCGCCGCGACTGTGCCTAAAATGCTGTACCTTCTTCTTGCCTTCTGCAGTCAATGTCACATACTGGCCGCACAGTTCGCATATAAACAAGTGCTTACTAACCGATACGGTGTTTGAGTATTCTTCGCCTGCCTGCTCAGCCGTGATACGCCGCCAGCCGTTATTGCTGTCTCTTATGCAAACATGGGTCAAGCTTGGCATGTCCAGCACTCCTTCTTTGTATGTGCATTTTCCATATTTAGATTATACTCTTTTTGTTTTCGTTTTGTTGCACAAAATCATACCGCAACCCTTGTCGAAAGTGCATAGTGTCCACAGCACTGACACTGCTTGCCCTGCAAGTCGTCCAGCACGGAAAAAGAACCCCTGCCACGAAAGCAGAGGTCCTCACATCATTCAGCAGTATTCCTTATTTTCTAACTCTCGTTTCCAAGCCGTCCATATTGAGACCCCTGTACCCAACGATATATTATTTGCCATCACCATCAACTTCAACGCGGGAACGCACCCAGCAGGGTGTGCTGTAATTATCCGCCAGCAAAAACTCGATGCCAGAGCCAGAGGTATACTCGTTGAAATCATCCTCATATCTGCCGCTGGCGTTCAGGTGCAACCGGCTCGTACCGGCAATCAGGCAATGAATGTAGCCCAAGTTATTCACAACCTGCATGAGTGCCTTGGACACATCCATGAGCTCATTCCAACGCTGCATATTGTCCGGGTCATCCTTGTTGCAGTCAATGTATTCCAGCGTTCGATTATCGTTGTAGCCAGACCGCACAAGCAGGTTCTTTATCTCAACAAGTACATTATCCATGCGCTCTTGATATTCTCGGATGTCCATTTTGAAGCTTCCTATATTTTGCGCTATTTTTCGTTAAATTTATTATACCAAATTGGGAGTGTCATTGTCTGGACTTCCAAGACACTTTTTAGAATCATTTTATCTTTGCGTTATTTTACCGCCTTGTTTGAAAGTTGCACGACCCACTTTGGTCTGCCTATCTGCATCGTAATCAGCAACAAATGCAATATCCTCTTCCCAGCAAGCGATAGCGTTCGCCATATCAGGGTTACCTCGGCGCAACTTGATAAATTCAGAGATTTTTTCGGTAATCTCCCACTTGGTAGCTTGACCGCTATCAAGTAATTCGGCAAGGATGACTTGGCGTTTCCTTTGAGAAACAGAAGCCTTAACAGAATACCCTGCTCTACTGAGGAAAGAATCGTCAGCAAAGCCAATAATAGCATCTCGACCAATAAAGCTGCGGTCAAGTTCACAGTTGAATTTTAAACCGCCGTATTTTCTGTTGTAACTCTCAAACACTTCATAGTTCATAAAAAATGTTGAACAGCCGCTACAATATTGCGCAGTCACAGGGACGATATTACCTTTTTTAGTTGTTACGAGCGCTGTACAATCAACGATTGTATCCTGACTGAATTTTTTTGAGCATTTAGAGCAGTGGCATATTTTACTATATAGCACAATTTTCTTGTTTGCCGGGATATCTGACAAATTCACATTACTATGCCAAATACCTTTTGCTTCTTGTTTTTGTGACTTCTGTTCTTTTGCTTTATTCGCTTCTCCTTTATTATTTCTCACTATTTCTGATTGTTCTACTCGCGGCTTTAATATTGCCTTTGTTCTTACTGTAGCTATTATCTCCTCCTGATACTTGTATTTTCTCGTCAGCGTTAATTCCTTTATCGGGTCACTTTTGTAGCTCTCTGTGAGGCTATTTCCATAAAACCCTGTTGAAATAGTGAATGCTCCTTGATAAAAATTGCACTTTCGTCTCAGCAGTTCTACGACATTTATAATGAGTAGATTCTTATCCTCTATATAGTAGCCACCAATAAGCTCTTTGCTTTTTCCAATTCCTTTCAATGGAATATTTTTTTTGGAATATGAATATAGACTGTTCAGGAGATAATTTTCTATTGCTTCATAAGTTTTGGCTGTCACTGCACAAATTTTTGCCGTGTTTACAATATTATTATCTTGTTTTCTTTCAACAATATTCGCATCAGCATGGGCTCTAATCGTTTCATTCACTGGACCTTCTTCATGTATTCCGCATTTAATTACTCCATTTTTCTCAGTAAATGAAATATTTGCAAGTATCATTTTGCAATCATTTTTACTTAAACTAATGTTTTCCCATATCCCGAAGCTTTCTCTTTTTACAATGTAAACATTTTTCCCTACTATTCTGATTGCTGGTAAAGCCACCGTTTTCCCATTTGTCTTTTTGAAATTATACTGCGCTCCATAAATCTTCCCATTGTTTTGATTCGCCTTTCGAAACCTTTTGACTTGAGCCTCTGGGATAACATAAATCGTTGTTTTCGCCGCAGTCTTTTTCAGTTGTTCCCTAACTTTTGCTTCGTCCATACTGATTTCTCCCTCAACAACTCTGTCACATCAAAGCTCGATGCATTATAGACGGTCAATCCCTTTTCCAAAGCATACTTGACGGTATAGGCAGTTCCGCCTGTGGGCTTATTGCAGAAACAGATGCAATATCGCGAACCATCCACCAAATGCCGGTCACGCGCAAGATATGCGCCCTTGCTTGGCTCTTTTAACACATACACAATCTTATCCATCTGCTTGTCAAGGAGTGCAGCCTTGGCCTGTTCTTCCTGCGGCCACTTAGCGCGGTAGCCCTCAAACGGAAGCACCTCTATGATTTTCATACGCTTGTTGTCCTTACGGAGCTGGAGCAGATATTCAGTCATCATGCGGTCAAAGCCCAAAGCACCGCCTACTCCGTAATAGATAACGCCTTGTTGGATTAGAGGTTGAATCCGATGGTACACACGAGTCCTGATTTTTGTTTCTTCACCCGCCGGAATATCTCTGTGCCCTGTGAAGCAACAGGTCTGCTCCGTGAACTTTCCCATCAATCAACCCTCCTCTGTTTGTTTCATTATCTATATTATACAATAATTTAAACCGCGCTATCTTGCCAAAATACAGCCTGCATTTTTGGCTATTCTGCATATTGCTTAAGCTGGCTCATTCGGCGCGGTACTTTTGGCTTCCACGAACCACTTGTTTTCCTCAAAGTAAAGAAATGTTTTTGCTCGCCCTATCTGACATGTATACCGCACACCCACGCCGCCACATTTGCTATACTTGCGTGGCGCGATGTCAGTAACATTGGTGATTTCGAACTCCTGCCCGTCATCCCAGATTACGCGAAGAGGCATGAGGTCTCCATCTGGCGAAAAATCTGCTATGACCTGCACATATTTCTTTATCCTTTGCTCTGGCATAAATTAGATGCTCCCTTGCAAGAACCCGTGAGGGTGTATATTATGCTCGCCTTTGGCATCGCAATGAGACAGAGCGCGGTCACAATACATCACACCGCGCTGCACTGAGTAATAGCCGAATCTATTGCGAACGCCGTCTATCGCGGACTCTAAGCGTTCCATCTCTTCCTGCTTCTCTGCGCTGAACTCAAACGATATTTGGCTTGGCTCCGTGTCTGGCCGAAGGTCAATCGCACGAACGCCTACCGAGCGGAGGTGCTCGCTCCATCTGTAGTTCTTCCTGTATAGTTTGTAAGCTGCTTCCGCTATATCTTTTTCCTGCATCGTTGGCTGGCTGAGCTTGCACTGTCGCTCAAAGCTGAACAGGCTGGAGTCGCGTAGACTGACTTCCACTCCCCTGCAGCGGAAGTGGTTTTCACGCAACCGTGCCGCTACACTTTCAGACAACAAATAGAGGACAAGCCAGACATCCTCGTCCGTAAGCAAGTCTCTCGGTGTGGTCCAACTGTTGCCAATACTCTTGATAGGTGCAACGACATCTTTTTCTTCATACTTGGCGACCGGCGAGATGTCTAAGCCATTCGCAAATTGCCATAGCATGAGCCCGATTTTGCCGAGCTTCTCTTGCAAGAACTTCGTATTGGTCTGGGCGAGGTTCCCTATTGTGTGGATAGCGTAATTGTCCAGCTTAGCAGCGGTCTTACGGCCAACATAAAGCAGGTCCGAGGCAGGAAGTGGAAAGACAATTTTCTTGAAGTTATCCTTGTTGATGATGGTAATAGCGTCAGGCTTCTTGTAGTCGGACCCCAGCTTGGCGAGGATTTTGTTCCAAGAAACCCCTATTGAACAGGTGATACCAAGCTCGTCTTTGACGGTGTCGGAAATCTTCTTAGCTATCTCCTCACCGTTGCCGAAAAGCGGCTGGCTCGCCGTACAATCAAGCCATGCTTCATCCAGACCGAATGGTTCTACTTGGTCCGTGAAACGCAGGAATATCTCGCGTGTATATCCGCTGAATCTGGTGTATAGTTCGTAGTTGGCCGGAACAAAAATAATATCCCGACAATGCTGCTGTGCTTCCCATAACGGCATACCCGTTTTCACGCCCATCTGTTTAGCCGGATAAGAGGCCGTTAGAACGATGCCGCTGCGTCTTTCGGGGTCTCCGCATACAGCAATCGGCTTGCCTTGCAATTCTGGGTGGTAGGCCATCTCACAGGAGGCATAGAAGCTATTCATGTCACAATGGAGTATCGTCCGTTCTTTTTCCATCGTCCTTCTATCCTCCAAGTCATTTCCAGCCGTCAGTTGTCGTCAAGTCCATTTGGTTGTTTTCGTTGTATATAGTATAGCAAATACAACTTTTTGTTTCAATATGATTTTAAAAATTCTGCGGTTGTAGTCCGGTTTACGCCCCTACAACCGGTGATTTTTCCTCAAAAAGAAAAGAGGCGTTCTCAAAAACGCCTCTCCGTGCTATAATAGAAAGAAAACAGGATGTGATAATATGCAAAGTATTGAGGAACGCGCAGCAGCCGCGTATGAACTGAAAGCCACCGGCAAGTGCAACTGCTCGCAGTCGGTTGTTAAGGTGTTTCAGGACAAGCTGCCTGTCGGCGAGGATACCCTTATGAAGCTAACTTCGGGTTATGCTGCCGGTATGGGATGCATGGAGAGCACCTGCGGCGCTCTTGTCGGCGCTGTGATGGTAGCAGGTATACTGACCGATGGCAAAGCCACGCCCCGGATTTCTAAAGAACTCCTGCAGAAGTTTGAGACCAAGTGCGGCGCTACTATCTGTAAGGACCTGAAAGGTGTCGGAACCGGCAAACCGCTCTGCCCCTGTCCTGAGTGTGTACGCAATGCGGTGCTTGCACTCGGCGAGGTTCTGGGCGAATAAGATATTATTTCTACTTCATTTCACGGTAAGAATGAAAGGACGGGTAATGGCATGACCACAAAAGACTTGGCGCGTGATTATAGTCTCAATCAGGAGCAACTTGAAGCCATTATTTTGAAAAATGAGATGCCTCATCGCAATGGCGTGGGATGTTTAATTGTCGATGATAACAACCTTGATTTTCTTCTTGAACTCTATTACAAAGAACATGACAGCGAACTCAGCTTTTCCATCGACAATTATAAAAAAGCCGCTCCTACGGGCGCTGTGTTCCATGTCGATGGAGCCAGAGGCCGGAAGATTGACATTTATCCGAACAAGTGCGTGATTACCGTAGGTGTCACTATTGGCTCCGTTCTGACCAGCAACGCAACGGACGGTGAGAAGACCATTTACTACTGCGATTGTATCGGCTTGCAGTTTAAGAAGCCCGGCGTGACGCTTGGCTATTTGCAGTTTGAAACGGCAGCCTCCACTTCCAACAACCTGTCCAGCAACTTCTTCAATGAGAACACCTTTACTTATGAAGAGTCCCATATCAATGAGCACTGCATGGACACCATTGTTGAGTATGTAAAGCAGCAACTTGAAAAGACGAAGAGTTCTCCTGCGTTTTCCCCGGCTGATGAGCTAAAGAAATACAAGGAGCTTTTGGACATTGGTGTGCTGACCGAGGAAGAATACAACCACCAGAAAGCGAAGCTGCTCTCACTGTGAGACCCATTCCTTCCTATAAAATAGGAGATTAACGATGAACGAAGCAATCGAAAAACGCATATCACATAGATGCTTCTCAAAAGAACCTGTCCGTGCATCTGATGTTCTGCAAATCAAAAAATGGACTGCAGAAGTCAATGAAGAGTCTGGTCTCGACATCGAGTATCTGGCCGATGGCAGCGAGGCATTCAACGGTATCAAGAAAAGCTACGGTATGTTTTCTAATGTACGGTCCATGCTCGTTATGAAGGGCTTTTCTGACGATGAAACCCTTGATGTCAAAATCGGGTACTATGGTGAAGACCTTGTTCTGAAAATGACCCAACTGAATCTTGGCACTTGCTGGGTCGGCGGAACATATGATAGTAGTTCCTTTTTCGTTCCTGATGGAGAAGCCCTCGTCTGTGTTATCGTGTTCGGAAACATTCGGAAGTCCATCAAGGATGTCCTTATCCGCGCAGTAATTCGGAGCAAGAATCGAAAGAGCATTGAGGAAAGAACAGTTGCTGATGCAAAGCTGCCGGAAGAAGTCATCAACGGCATGGAAGCGGTACGCCTAGCTCCGAGTGCTGTGAACAGGCAAGCTCCAACTCTTCACTATGCGCATGGGCAAATCTCTATGGATGTCGATGCTTCCGTCAAATTCAATTTGGTAGACTTGGGCATCGCTATGCGACACTTTGAAATAGGCTCTGGAGCAGGAAATTTCGAGCTTAAAAATGGCGGTCTGTGGACAAAATAGCCATTATTGATTTGTGGGAGGCGTTTATAATGACCATTTCTGAAATTATGGATAAGATGATTGCTTTCTCAAACGGCAATATCCATGACATCGACCATCTTGTTCGTGTCTGGACATTTGCCAAGACTATCGGTGAGCTCGAGCATATCGATGCCGAGACGCAGTACATACTGGAAGTTGCTGCTATCACGCATGACATTGCCTGCCCTCTCTGCCGGAAGAAATACGGCAATGCTGATGGCAAGCATCAGGAACTCGAAGGCGGACCCCTAGTTCGGGAATTTCTGCACGATACCGGCCTGACTCCGGCGCAGGTGGACCGCGTTGCGTATCTGGTCAGCCATCACCATACCCTGACAGATATTGACGGCATCGATTACCAAATCCTCATTGAGGCCGATTACATCGTGAATGCCGCCGAGAGCGAGTACAGCAAGGAAAATATCAAGGGATTCATCAACAAGGTCATGCAGACAAACAGCGGCTCGATGCTGGCACGGCAGATTTTCTGCGTTTGACGAGATAAATTCAGAGCAATAAGGAGCGTTTAACGATGGCAAAGAAGGTTCTTGTAGTTTCCACCAGCCTGCGCGGAAATAGCAATTCTGAGATTCTGGCAAAGGAATGCGAGCGCGGTGCGAAAGATGCGGGGCATAAGGTTGAGTTCGTGTCCCTGCGCGGCAAAGATATTCAGTTCTGCATCGGCTGCATGTCGTGCCAGAAAACCGGTCATTGCGTCTTGAAAGATGATGTTGCCGGAATCATGGCAAAGGTCAAAGAAACTGGGGTTGTTGTCTTCGCTACACCCATCTATTATTATGAGATGTGCGGTCAGATGAAGACGCTGCTTGACCGCCTGAACCCTCTGTACGAGTCCGACTACAAGTTCCGCGACATTTATATGCTTGCCACCGCCGCAGATGACGATGCGCACGCCATCGACAAAGCCTACAACGGTTTGCAGGGTTGGGTCGATTGCTTTGAGAAAGCTGAACTCAAAGGCTATGTGTTCGGCAAAGGTATTGCTGAGCCGGGAGATGCAAAGAATCATACCGAGACTCTGCTGGATGCTTATAATCTCGGCAAATCCTTGTGAGGCATAGCACCGACCATGACGATTCGATACGCTGTCCCTGATGATGTTCCGGCACTCTCCGCCGTTGAGGCTGAGTGTTTCCCGTCCGCCGAGGCCGCTACTGCCGCCGAGTTCGCTGAGAGAGTCGCCCATTACGGAAATCATTTCTGGCTGATGTATGATGGTGACAAACTCATCTCCTTCGTGGACGGGTTCGTGACCGATGATGCCGACTTGACCGATGAGATGTACGAGAACGCCGTCATGCACAACGAAAACGGTGCGTGGCAGATGATTTTCGGTGTCAATACGCTGCCTGCATATCGCCAGCATGGGTATGCGGGTGAGTTGCTTCGCAAGGCTATTGCTGACGCGAAGGAACAGGACCGCAAAGGTCTTGTCCTGACCTGCAAGGGCCGGCTCGTCCACTACTACGCCAAATTCGGATTTGTGGACGAAGGCGTGACCGACAAGTCCACGCATGGGAATGTGGCATGGCATCAGATGCGGTTGACTTTCTAATATTTTGCCAAGAAAAAGTCCCCCTGAGTAACTTACTCTGGGGGATTTACTTTTAATTTGATAGACCAAGGTTCGCGCGTACCACCATCGGATTCCACGGCACCGATTCAGTAGGGTCTGTCACATCGGCATTTGAATCACAGATAACCGTTCCAATGTTTTTAACATAAGAATTTTTATATCCCGTCACTTCTTTATTGGAATAGCCGGTAACTGTACCGTCTGCTTGGCAATAAACGCCATAATATCCTTTTCCGTCACTGTAAACTACCCACTTAAGTTGGCATTTGTAGTTTGCAACCGCAAAGAAGGAGCCTGTACCATCAGAAAGACTAGGAACCTCTGAGAGTTTTACAATAGCATTGTACCGGTCTTCAAGACTCGTCAGTTTTTGTTCGTGTTCATATACAGGTTTTCCATCCTTCGCTGCAGCCGTAAATGTTTGCGTGTCTGCATTTAATTGAGTCGCGTACTCGTTTGATGCATGCAGTGTAGACATCTCCGTCTGCACAGCCTGCGTCAGCATCCGGGTTTCTGCCACAACCTGACTCTTTCTGGCTTTGTCGATGTATCCGGTCAGTGCCGGAATCAGCAGTGCTGCAAGAACAGCCAGAATCACCAGCACAACAATGAGTTCGACAAGCGTGAACCCGCGTTTCGCATTCTTCTTAGCCATAAAATCGCTTTCCTTTCAGGGGTATTTTGATGATATTATAACATATCTTTGCAAATAAGTCTATTCTCTTTTTGAGGTTGTACCTTGTACAGAGACGCTTAGCAATATTTGTGTGCCCAGATTTGCCTTCGCTCGTTTTTCTCGAATGTATGCAAAATATCAAACTCCGAGAAGAGTGCCTCTTCGAAAAAGCCCCGGAATTTGCTCCGAGGCTTTCGTCATTTTTTCTTCTGCTGCAGCGCTGCTCTACCGCCAGCTGGATGCCAGAGTATGCTGGTTCTTCCGTTCTGGACGCACTATACTCGCCACGCATCCAACCCGGCCACTGAGCGTTCAGGGTTTACCTTTCTCTCGCACAGCGTTCGTGTGCCACATCAGCGTATCCTCGCCATCGTTCTCGCTGCCCGCATCGGCTTCTTCCTCCAAAGCAGGCGCAAACGCCCAGAGGTTGGGCCAGTCGAGTATCGAGCGCAGACGGTCGGATACGCTCTTTCCCTGCCAGCTGAAATCCATGCAGAGCGTCCCCTCGTAGTGGAAGCGTTCCTTCTTATCATTGGTCAGAACGAGTTCCCAGCTCCCGGCATCGCAAACGAACCCTGTTGGTTCATAGGCAGAAAACACCGCCTCAAACATTGCCAGAATATCCCTGATGTCCTTTTCGGATTCTCTGCGCACATATACCTGATTCAGCAGGTACTTGGCCCCATTCCCGAAATTGTAACAGGAAAGCCTTGCTGTTTTCTTCTTGACGGAAACCTCGAGCTTCTGTTCTATCTCAGTATCTGGCTCCGGGATAGGCCCGTAGCTCAAAGCATTTGATTTCAGCCGCAGCTTTACCAGCTTTCCCGAAAAGGGTACGCCATCATACATTTCTCTGTTCCTCTAGTTCTGTTCGTTCTCAGCCTCAGCGCAGTCCTTGCTTCCGCACGCCAATTCCCGTTTTGTCTTTATGCGTGCCTCGCCGCCCGCCCAGAGGATGAAATCAATCTTCTTAGTTGCGCTGATGTCCTTGTATTCCGGGAATGCCTTGTCAAATTTCCGAATCCACTCTTTTGCGGTTGGGTGCTTTTTGAAGTCATAGTACCAGCGGTCGATGTCATTGTAACAGCTAATCACGCTGCTCACCGTCGCTTTCCCGTTCTTTGTTTCGGGTTTCATCAGCAAAACACTCAGGGCCATGCTGTCCCAGATAGGCTTATTCGGGTTAAGTGTTGCGACCATCTTGCTGGCAAAAGACGCTTCGACATTTCCGGTTTGTGCGTACAGTTCTTCTAAGACCTCAGCAAAATCCGGTGCCTTCTGTTTCGTATCCTCGAAAATTCGGTAAAACTTCTTCCGCCACTCCTCGTTACGCCGTATCCGGTAAAAGTGGTTGAACTCTCTCTGGAAGTCCTTATCTGCCGAGACATCCGTATTCCAAACTTTGTTCATGATGGAGGTATAGTGCTGCATTGCAGTTTTTACTTCTCGCAACGCCTCAATCGCATCGTCAACACTGATACTCGGTATAAACTCATCGGCACCGCCCATATAGGGCTTCGGCCTAGGCTGCCATGCCAAAATCATATAGTCCGGCCACCGGTCTTGGCACAGGCTGTCGCTCCACCATTTCCCCCGTGTGAAGTACAGCATGGTGGTTATCCTTTTTCTGCCTCGGGTCACGAGATAATAATCCGACTTTTTCGGCAAACCTTCTTGGACCGGAATCCAACCATCGGCCTCTGCGACCGGTATTCCTTTCTTTTCGTCCATGCGTATCCCTCCATCGGCAATTATCGTAGCCGCCGGAATTTCCGTCTTGGAAAAGCAGGTTTTGCTTAACCCGCACTATTATCTGAGTTCTTCAGCGTCCCCGTCCCTAATGATGTAGAGCACATCTTTAGCTTTCTGCAACTCTTTCGGGATGGCAGTCGCCTTGCAGCGCCGGAGTTCGATGACTTGCCCGGCCAGATTCTGCTTCTTCGCAGGAGTCGGCACAATGACAACATCACCCAAACACACATCGTCATCGCATCGATAATACCGAACCCCGACCACTCCGAGAATCTCAACGCCGCAGAAAACGGCATCGTCAGTCTTTGCCGGAACTCTGTCGAAGGTTCTCGCATTGAACATCTCGCCGAGACTCTCCGTGTCAAAGAACGCAGCAACTCTGCCGATGAAGTTCGCCCAGTTGCCCGGAAGTCCCTCCTTATCGAAAGACCCCGTATAGGACGCCGATTTCTTGTCAGTATATAGGGTCGTGATTTGGTAGGTCCTGCTGATACCTTCTTTTGTGACAGGTTTCGGATTCACCTCGCCAGGCTCAAACAGAGGCTGCTCCTCATACCATGCAATCAGGTCCTTGACCGCTTCCGGCATCTCAAATGTTAG
The DNA here is from genome assembly GCA_019418545.1 of Clostridiales bacterium. GTDB lineage: Bacteria > Bacillota > Clostridia > Oscillospirales > Acutalibacteraceae > Heritagella_A. The sequence goes on from DYBQ01000001.1 coordinate 52,796, forward strand.
GGATACACGCTTGTGGTTCCCTACCCTGCGGTGGTAGACGATTTCATGGGTCCTGTTGCTGATGATGAGCCGCTCGGTGGTCTCCTCCACCGGCGCATGATACTTTTCTGCGACCTTCTCAGCTGCATCCTCCGTCACCGTCTGATGGAAGTCGATGTCGATGCTCGACACATGGCTTTCTTTATCGATGCTCATAGCAAAGCCATTGAGTTCTTTGAGCGTCGTCCTTTCCCTGAGAATCTCAGTTAAGGTCTTGCCCTCGTACACAAAATCCTGTCCGTTCGAGCCATGGTAGAAGAACACTTCATTCTCATCGGTCAGCAGGCGGACTCTCCAGAATCCGGAATTGGTCGGGATTTTCATTTTATTGTATTCGGAGAATACGGCAATAAACGCATTGAAGATGTATTCGGCATCCTCCACCGGTATCTGAACCTTGCGTTTCTGCCGACCGTCCACGCGGGTTGTCGTGAGTTTCACGGTGCCGCCCGGCGTGATTTCGAGGAGTTCCTCCTCATTTCGTGGCTGAGTGACAATACTGTTGAATCCATAGGTCCGCAGCCGGATTTTAACGAGCTTACCCTTGAACGGCAGCTGTTCGTGCGTCATGTATTTGCCCATTTGCTTTTTCCTTCGTTTTTAAAGCTGTCATTTACCGCTGTCCGCCGCCACTACCTGTTCCGCACCCTTTGCAGCCGAAGCGCTCGTGAAATACCGGAGCGGGATGTTTTTGCTGCGGACGATATCGATGATTTTATAAAATGCCTTGTGCGACATATAATTCGTCTGCAGCCATACTATCTCGGCACCCTTGATTTGCTCGCTGCTCGGTACGCCTTCAATGAACTTGACATCGGGCAGCATCGGTTTGATGGCTTTCAGCCAGGTCGGATGCCCGCCGAACACCACATGCTTCTTCTGGGTATGGTACGGGAACGCAGTGTTCGGTTTCTGGCTGGGCTTCTCCTCCCCTGCATCGTTGGTCAGAGCGAAAATCAGTTCACGCAGGTCGTTGAGTTCCTGCTTCTCTGCGGTTCTCTTGCTTGTCTGCTGCTCTAAGAGGGTATCTTGATCAGACAATGCCTTCTTTGCCTTGTACAGTTCCTCTTTCTGCTGTTCGTTCTCTTTCCGGAGCCTTTCGAGTTCCTTCTCATACTCCTTGCATTGTGCTGCGAGAGACTCGGAATCATCCTTGAAATCCACCCGCTCTTCGAGGTTAGAGAGCACAGAGATATACGCTCCATAAATAGCCTTGCCCTCATCTGCCGTTACGCCGCAGTCGTAGAGGGATTCTGCGAACACATCGATGTTCCTTGTATTGCGGGGCACTATCGCGCCGTTCGTGAAGGTGTATATAGCTTTCGATGGCGTGTATCTGAGGTTATCCTTCCGCTTCGTATCGGGAGGCAGGTGCAGGCTCATATCGTTCCAGGAAATCGGCACCATCCGGCTATCCTTCGTATGGAGCTCGTGGTAAATGTCAATGTGCGGGAAAACGTCGATGATATCCGCCGTGTTAGCTCCGTTCTTGTCGCTCAACTCCTTCACGGTCCCACCGCTCCACGGCAGCTGAGCTGCAGAGAAGGACAGGATAACGCTGGTCGGATAATATAGCCACGCGAGGTCATCGCCCTGGTCGAGGAGATAGTAGAAGGCAAAGCACATCTCATACGGGTCCGGCACTGAATACCGCGCCGCATACCTTGCTATGAGTTTCGGATACCGTTTTGCCCAGCTTTCTTCGGTCCAGTAGGATTTTATAATGCTGTCGTTCTGAAAATCGGAAATCTCGTCATAGAGTGCATCGCGTTCATCCTGAATCGCTTCCATCTCATCGATGATTTCGTCGCTGCGGCTTTTGAGGTCGAACACCTCCGCCGCAACCTGCATCTTATCGTCAATAAGCGGGACACCTTCTATTCTTTGCTGAATACTCTTTCCGGCAAAGGCAGCTTTTGCTTTTTCTGACAGTTTGACGCTTTCCTCAGAAATGACCTTGAGTTCTTCTGTTTTCTTTCTGAGCTCTTGGGCGAATTTAATTTCTTTCTTTATCCACTTGTTGCGGCAGGTGAAATACCGGCTCAATGCGGCTTTTGACATGAACGCGAATGTGTTTACGGCATTATCGACCATGTCTTCCGGCAGCAAAGCCAGAATTCCATCAAACACCTGTCTGGACGGCACATCCTGATGCTGTTTCCCGGCAATCGTATACCCATCCGTGACATAGACCCTTGCCGGGTCCTTCGGGGATTTTATAAGTCCAACACAATCCTCGTTCCGGTGCAGGATGGTGTATACCATGCTCCGCAACACTGCCTCGCTGTAGCACGGAGACACACATTTCGGCAGACGCACGGAATTCAGTTTATCTTTGTCTTTCGGAAGGAGTGCCAGTGCCTCGTCCATCTTCTGGTTCGCCCGAATCGCATCGAGAATCCAGATAGCCGCTGCCAAAGAATAGCAGAACATCTCTTCTCCGACATTGTACGGTGGGTCCATGAGGATGTTTATCGCAATCCACTCGTCATCGAAGTTGAAGCTTGGGTCGCCCTTGATGCAGCCCTCTGCGATACGCTTCGCCACGGCTCGGTTCTTCTCCATGGCATCAATACGCCGCTCCACGCTGCGTTTATCAAGGTCGAAGGACGCTGCCACATTTTCTTTTTCCGCAGCATTGATATTCGCCAGTCCCTTTAGGGCTCCAGCGAATGCATTCCTGCACTTCTCGCGGAATGACGCCGGGCGATTATTGTTTCTTTTCGCTTTCGATTTCATAGCGGCTCCCTCGCGTTGCTTTCTTCTGTCTCCTATTATACCATATACTACCATGAACGGACAAATTTCGTCACCAAAAAAGAGGCCACCGTTTTTGGTGACCTCTGAATTAAAAAGTCTTTGTCATCGTTTTGCCACTGCTTTTCCGTTTTTTCCCGAGCACATCACAAGGGACTTTTGCTTTACGGCTTACATCTGCCGCAAGGTTTGTATCCGTCTGCCAGCAGCTCATCTCGCGTTCCGGTATATTCCTGCTTATTCTTGTCCTTCATCTCATCTACGCTGCTGCAGGAGGGATAATGAAAGCGCTTTGTGTTAGGGTTTAGGATATAGGTCGAGGCTTCCGTCGCCGGTTCATTGCCCTGCTCTGGGAGAGGTGTTGTCGCCGCCAAGTCTTCCCGTTCTGCCCCAGCATTATCCGCCTGACTGCCATCCGCATAGCTGTCGCCTGTCGCATAGTCGATGACTACACCAGGCTGCACATTATAGCAGAACACGCAGAACAGGATGCCGGCCCCGTCATCCTCCACGGACTTGGCTTCCATCAGAACGCCCGTAGCTACCAAATCATCGCCTCGAAACAACTGGGTGACGCGATACAGTACATGGATGCCGGTTTCCTTAATGTAGTCCGCCGTCATATTCTCAAATGGCAGCATTCCCTGTATATTCAGTGCCCTTGTACCGGTAATGAGGTTTCGCTCGTTCGAGTTCTCTGCTGTCAGCTGGTAGCCAATCAGGTGGCAACGATTGAACAGATACTTACCGTCGATGAAGTCGTATTTTACAGTATGCCAGCCGGAAGGCTTGACCTGCCCGATAGACCCCCGTTCTTCTGTCGGCATCGTTTCTGTACCCACACAAGCGTATGCCGGGCCGCAGCGGCCCAGAGTGTCGAGAGGGCTATACTCCTCAAATGCAGTAGTCGTCAGTTCCGCATCTGTGAAGAACGGGGTATTGTCGTTGATGACAACATACGGCTCGCCAGTATATGCCGGAATATCATCGAGCGTTATCGAGGTCAGCGCCGGAGTCGGCTCAGAGGTCGGTTCGGGGCTTGCCGTTGGTGTCTCTGTCGGCTCAGGTGTCGTAGTTGGTATAGATGATACGGCGGAGTCTTGTGTCTCTGAGATGCTCGGTGTCGATGCGGCAACTGATACGCCTGCGCCATCAGTCTCGGGAGGTACAGTCTCGCTGCACCCCATAAAGGTAAACACAAAGGATGCCGCCAGCAAGCCAGCGGCAACGTTTTTAATCAGTTTCTTCATTCAGTTACTTTTTTGTCCATTCTTCTACTGTAATTTTCTCGTGGCTATGCCCCACAAACTCCGCTATGACGGTTCGCGTCCAGAGCCCCGGGTCCAGCGTCAGTTTCGTATCGTAGGGATAGCTTCGGTTCCAGAAATATACAAGGACCTTCTCGATTCGGTCTTTGTATTTACCCGGGTCTGTTCGTTCGCAAAACACATACTCCCCTGCCCCGGCTTTCTCTAATCCCCTGTCATCGGCAATCACGCTGTCGGCACAAGCAAAGAGTTCAGCAGAGTAGCTGTCCGTCCAGAGTTTAGCGCCTGCTGTTCGATGGAGGATGTCAGCCGTCACGGTAGCATCACTGCTGCATCGGCGATGATTGAATGCCATGCCGAAACGGTCATCCACGCAGACTATTGGTATCATCTATTTTTCTTCGCCTTCCATGTTTAAGCTCAATTTTTCGGCATTGTAAAGCCGAGGCTGTCATTGCCTTATTCTTCGAATCATTTGCAGCCTTCATCTTTTATGTTTACCATTCTTTTTCTTAATTCTTTTTATAATGAACATAATAAAAATTGCGATATAAAGCGCAACAACAAGTGGTATAGCAATAGCCATAAACTGCGCCACCCATCCTTGTATACACTCTGTCATTGCATTGAGTACTGACGTAACTGCTGACTCTCCCTGCATAGGTTATCCTCTTTTCTTTCCCAAATATCGGTTTTGGCTCCCGGATTCAAAATGTATATCAATGTTACATCACCAAAACAAGCCTCATCGTATTGCCAACATACATATCGGTCGGCTTCATAAGACTCGTAGTCATGACCATCACATTTTACTCCCAGTGTATCTTGCAAAAAACAGGTCAACTGCTTTGTTCGATAGAGCGGAGACACTCCACGCAGACAATCGGAATCATACTACATCGCCTCGATTTGTGTTTCCACCTGCCTTCTCCTGCTTCTCAAAGTACAGCATCGTCTTCCCCTCGATATTTACACAGAGGAGATTCTGGAATTCAGGGAACTCGGTTGAGTCGGCACTCGCGATGATTGCACCTACCTGCTTAGACTTATCGAACTTGAACACATACGCAAGGCTCCCATCCTTATACCGTTCTCCGAACTTCCATGTAAAGGGCATCTTTCGGTCACCGTAGGACATGTACCCGGTATAGTTGCTGCTGACTTCGAGCTTTGCAACATGTTCCGGCTTACTATATTCGTCCGGAATGTCCCCGACGCCCGTCACAGAATGTATAAGCCACTGTCCGATGATATTGGAATCATAAGCGTCCGTCGTCACCGTTTGTTTTCTGGTATACAGAAAAAATGCAATCGCTGCTACCAGAGCCAGAAATAGCGCTGAGAAAAGGATACCTTTCGGCTTCGAGAGTTGTTTGCTCATCGTTTATCTCCCCGCATTTTTTCGTATTCTTTCTGGATGTTTGAGAAGAGTATCAGGTTGCTCGGCTGTCCTTTGCTTTCTCTCTCGAAGCCTTTAAGCTTGACCTCGCAGTCCAAGGCGGTTTCAAGGTCCGCAATTCTGGCATGGTCGTTGCACAGCGGCAAGGGATTCCCGTCATCCGGGCCGCAGGTGATGCTCAGGATACCGTACAGCCATTTGCCGGGACTCATGATGAATTCCTTATCGATGTCCGTTTCGAGGAGTTCTATCCCCGGAAAGTAGGGCGTTTCGAGTCTCGGGAACTCCTCCTCATCGAAGTTAAAACTGTAGGTTAGCACGCAGTCAGGTGACGGCGTTTTAATGGTACAGCGGAACCGCTCATCGGGGAATGCCTGGCACCGCGTCACGGAATACTGATAAGTTCCCGTGCAACTTACAGCAAAGTTGAAGTATTCGACCCACGCATCAATGTTCGTCAGCTTATACGCATGTACGGTTTGCAATATACACTCGATTGCTTCGTCCTTATGTTCCTGCAAAAGCCGCCCTTCCTCGGTATCGGCACCGAAGCTGAACTCTAACCCCGTATCCTTGCTGTATCGGCCTTTCGTGTAGTTGCTCAGCCAGCGGATTCCGAGGACCTCAAACGCTCCATCGTAATGCGAGAAGGCATAGGCATGCTCATTGATATGGAGCGTGCCTTTGATGACATACTCGGAGTCGTAATACTTTGTTTTCTTGTACCGAAGATTATCGGTGCAAATCATAGCAAACATAGTTTCCTCATTTCGCGGGGTTATAGGGTTTCGGCATCGGCTTCCAGGCAACAATCATGCCTTCCGGCCACGCCCATTCGCACAACGGTCCATCCCACCATTCGCCGTGCTCATAAAAGGCAGTCGTGGTCAGAAGAGGGTCTTTGCGGGTGACGAGGTAGGAATCGGATTCTGGAGGCGGGGACTCGGTCATAGGTGTCCAGTCGATGGTCTTTTTTAAAGTATCCATAAGCGCCTCCTTAGCTTTTCCGTTCTGCAAGCAGTACTCAGTCCAGCGAGCGCGTGTACCGGCATTTCGGATAGCTGCTGCATCCCCAGAACGCACCGTTTCTGCCATGTCGCATAACCAGAGGCTGACCGCAGAATGGGCACTTCGTTTTCAGGTCCTCAATATGTTGCTGCTTTTCTTCTTTCGTCACCTCAGTGAGAGGACGGAGCAGTCCGGCTAATCTCTCAATATCCGCATGCGAATATACTACCGGTGCATCCTTTATCCGCTTCCGCATAAGGTGCAGCATCGTATGGCGGCGGCATACCGTGATATCCCCGTCAAAGTATTGCGGGACTTTCTTTAGCGTGCAGCGTTCCGAGAATACGACATAGGATGAAAAGGCTTCTTCCGGCATAGACAGGTACTCAGCCAATGCCCTGATATGCGTGCGGTTCTGCTTGACGGGATTGTGAATCACCCCGCCTAAAGTACGTCGCTCCGCTCCGTCCATATAGACGGGACTTCTGAGTGAAACGAAGCTAAAGGGTAAGGGCTCAAAGCTATTCACAAGCTCTATCCCAGAGGGATTACATTTTGCCTTTTGCTTTTAAGCGTTTGGTTTTCGACTTGCTGATGGCTTTTGGCTCGGCAAGCTGTTTCTTATGGTTGTTTTTTGTGTTCTCTAAATCCGGGTGTCGGATGACAATTACATTACCGAAATCCGGTTGATGAGATGCAAAAGCATCCGGAAATTCTTTCCGCAGGATATTAGCACTTCCGTTCAAGTCGGCATTGATGACGGTTCCGTCAGCAGCTTTATACAAACCGCGCTTAATACGCTTACCGCTGAATTTGTAGTTCTCATCCTCTTTGCCGTAAGTAGGGATTACATCATTGTCCAAGAAAGAGGCTTTTGATGTATAGGATTCCTCACGGTTGATAACCCGAATGCCACATCGTTCGGCGCGATAGGTGATGTTCAGAATCAACTTATACAACGGAAGCTGGACAAAGGTCTGATTGTTCTTTTTGCCCATGTTTGCATTTTGTTTCCAATGCGTATTGTGACCGATGACAATGGTGTCAACATCGTTATCACAGCACCAGGCAACTATACTGCTTCCTATTTTGTTGATTGTGTCTTCAATGCGATTGTTGCGCCAAACACATAAGCTGTGCGTTTTTTTCGTCATCACAAACTTTTTATCAGTACCTTTCGTTTGTTCAGACTGAATTGCTGCCATTTTCTTATTGTATAGCTGGTTGATGGATTTCAAAACACCGCCCTTGAACAAGAGGCAAGGTAAGCCTAAATTGTTCGTAATAGCTGCAGTGTTATCTACACCAAGGTCAATACCAACCATACGGTGCGGAGGTCTTGTTACAGGGGTTTCTTTTTCATCGTCAAAAACGAGTGACACGATATAGTTGCCGTGATTCGGCTTCACAGTGATTTGCTTTAGACGACCGCGAAGCGGCATATCGGCAATGTACAATCGCTTTTTGATTTCAGGAAACTTTACTTCGTGAAAACCGGGTTTGCCTTTTATTTCGTAAATTACGCAATCCTGATTCGTAAACACAATGGTGTGTCTGCCACCTTTTTCACAATACCTTGGCAATTTTACCTTCCCGGTAAAAGAAGCAGGGTCCTTTTTGTACTTACGAACACTGGCGTAAAAGCCTTTCATGTTTTTGGCGACTTCTTTTAGAACTTGCTGTGCAGTCTTCTTTGGTAAGCCCTTTGCCATAAAGTCGGGGTTGTTGATGGCACGCATTAACGCCTCCAGAAAGTCTACCGACAAAAACTGTTTGCCTTTAACAGGCATTTTAAATTTGTCACCCATTGCCGGGAGAGCGTATGCAATTTCGTTGTATACCTCCAATTCGTTTGCTGTCAGTTTGTCGAAAGGCTTTTCCACCATAGTGAGGACTTGGCGCGTACGGTACAAAGCGGCATTTCGCAAATTGTTGCAAAGCGCAGCAATGGTATCAAAATAAGGATAAAATTCAGAACCCGGTTTCACACAAATTTGAGTAGCACTGTGCATTTGTTTCCCCTCCTTTCTGTGAGAGTAGGGCTTTTGCCCTCTACTATCAATTATCGGCAGTTCGTACATTTTGGCAAGTGTAAAACTTCAAAAATATCTCTTAGGCGCGGCATTCACCCCCGCCTAAGCCTTGAGGCTATAGACGGGGCACTCTGCCTTCAAATTTCGTAGAAGTGTTCCTTGCGACCGTTTCTGAAGCACTGCGTCCATTTCAGCTGGTCTTCGCTGCCGAATATCCAGCCGCTGTAGTATTTGCTCTCGATGACAAAGATGCCTTTCTCGTGCAGCATCAGCAAGTCGATTTCGGTGGTCTTGCCTTTCATCGGCAGATACAGGTTAGTAAGAACCACACGCTCCCCTTCGATGCCATTGCTCTGTAAGGCATAGTCAATCAGGTATTCACCGAACTGTCCTGCGTTCCGGTAATGCAGGACAGATTTAAGAAGTCCAGGCTGCTCACCTTTCAGGATTTGCCAAAGCCCCATGGATGCCACCTACAATCCTATCTGGTATATTTCCTTTTTCCGCCGCCAAATGTCCATTGGTTTTACTGCCGCCTACATTATTATATATATTATACGACAGGCATTACCAAATAGCAATTAGGAGCATATCGAAAACGGCAAGTTTTGGTTGCCTTGATTCCGATTATCTCCCGCCGATACCTGGCAGTTGTTGTGGGAGATTTTCCAAAACGAAACTTTTAATTCAGGCACTTCGCTATTGACAAACTTCTTTCTTTGTGCTTGTGACCCGGGCAGTTCCCTGCCTCGGGAAGCGGGTATCCGCTCTGGATGAATCCTTCTGCCGAGGTTCACCGTGCCTGCCGTCCCGCCGGTCGTGCAGCCGGAGTCAGGCCTGCCTGCATCGTTCAGAACGGAAGAACATACTAACACCTATACATGCAAATAGTATACGGAAAGCCACACTCCAACAAGCCAAAGCAAGTCCTTGACAAGTGTTTAGCAAGTCTCTAACAAGTGCATAGCCCATACGCACCAAACAAACCCGCCGACTGTATCATCGATAGCAGCAGAAAAGGGGAGTCGCATTCCACGACTCCCCTCTCGGCAGTAAATCATTTCAGTATTTTATTCAGCTGCAGATTGAAGATTTTGCTCAACGCATCCAGCCGGTCCTTCGGCACATCAATGTTCTCAGGTTCCTTGAATCTAAAGCCTGCCATGTTCTTTAGTTCCGCACGCAAATCATCGGTAAGCATCGCCTGTGCCGTCTTGATGAAATCCCCGCCAACCCTTGGCTCGCACTTCGATATGCACCACGCCGGGTTCTTTTCAAGGGCTTCTGTATCGAATTGGAACAGCAGGCTGCGGTTGTTGTCATACACAGGAGCCATTCCGGTAATTTGCATCGTATCGTTGTCGAAAAGGAACCCAACATTCCCCAAGTGCCGGTCAATGTTGAGAATAAGCGCGTCCAACACGAACATCCGGCGCATAAGGTCCTCGCTGCCGTATTGTTCAGCGAATTTGAGGAATGCAGCGGGATTCCTGCGATTGGAAACCGGTAATGCCGACAGCTTAACCAAGCCAAACCGTTCACTGGTGAACAGTTTGCATTTCGATGCCAAGCGTCCATGATAGAAGGCAAGTTCGTACTTGACATTGTCGCGGCAAAGAATATCGGCTACCTGAGTAGCGAGATATTCAGATAACGGTTCGATTTCGTAGGTGTCGCTGCCGCTTTTGTACAGGTAGGCCGTTCCATTTTCTCGCTGCCAGCACTTGGCATACGCACCGTCTGTCCCAAATTCAGGAGATGTCGAAGAAAGAGTTGTTGAAGAGATGACGCCATCGAAAGCTGCGTTGGAAACCAATTCATCGAACTCGTTGCGATACAGGGAAACATCGTTCCAAGACAGGGTGCTTTCTGGTTCCTTAACCCAGAATGTGTCATTGAGAGAAAGTGCGTGAGTTAATTTTAGAAAATTTTCGATGGATTCACAACCATACTTTTTCAGTAGCTCTGCGATGTGTTTCCTGTGCTTAGGTGCTTTGCGTGCATCAAGAAAATCGCCAATGTTATCGTATCCGATAGGTCGAGATTCTGTATACCATTCAATTTCTTTGCCTGCCACAAAACCGAACTCGTCCTCATAGCAATCAAACAAAAGCCACTTTGTATCTTTGTTCATCAGTAAAAACAACACGCGGAACCACACCTCACTTTATACAATATTTTGCTCTAACAAAAGTATATCTCAATTTATCGTAATTGTCCACGAATTTCATAGCTTTGTCCTTTGTTGGTTCCGTTTTTGTCATTCGTGTCGTTTAGTGTTATTTTCAGCGATTTTTATGCGTATATTTGCACGAATATTTCTGGATTATCCGCACTATATGAAAGCAGCAATACACGCCCCAAGCATATCGCGTTGATTCGTCATTTGCGCGGTATTTGGCAAGTCTTTCATTCCTCATTCTTTTTCTTGCATCGTACTCCCTTTGGGTAGGCCACATGATAGGTTTCGCCTTTCCCCAACTTACAACCAGCATCCTCAGCGTTTTTTCTTGCCCGTTCACTGGCCTTTTGTCTTCTGGGAAAGTTGCAAGGTGTTCCATCACTCGGTAGCTACAGGCTTCCTAAAACATTCTGGAATACGCGGAAATTCGAATCATCTCGCGGTGAGCAATATACAGCGAACTCAATGGTTTCAAACTTCATCCGGTATTCCTGCACCACTGCCTTCATTGCATGTGCTACAGCCAACGGCGGGTTGCTGAACGCACCGCATCCGAATGCGCCAAGGATGACAACCTCATTGCCATTCTTCCAGGCAATATCAAGCACTTTTCTCATCCGCTTTTCGTGCAGCGCCTGCAGTTCTTTCTGGCTGATGCGCACAGCGGTGTTTCCATCACTTGGATTCATACCGTTGCTGGGGCACTCCCGGAGATTCGGGGCCGCGCAGGTCAACACATTGACAGAATACCACTTGTCTTCCAGCAACAGCTTGGGATACGCAGTATCGGACTTGAACGCAATAACGCCCGGTGTGTAGATGCAGTCATCATTGTGCAGCGGGTTCTGTTGGCGGCGATGAGGCGCGTAGAATTGCTTCCAAAGGCTTTCTTCTTTGAGATTCGGATACAGCGTGGAACAGCGGCAGATTGCCTCTTCCTGTGCCGAAGAACCTTTCACCACACCACCGCCCGGATTTGCCGCAGAAGCAAAGTTGTGGATGCAGACTTTCTTCCCTGCATAGGCATAAGGCATTGCTGCTTCCAGTGTGCGTTTGGAACTCACAATGATTTGGGCAGGCCGAGCATAGGTGATTGCCTGCTTCTCTGCGCATTCGATGCCTTCAGGATACAGCTTCTGTTTTTTAGTGCTTTGTTCGATGGCGTTGCGCAGCGTACTGTTTTGTTTGCACAAAGCAAGGGTATCCTCGAAAATCTCGACATTTTCTTGCCTTCCCATAATTCCAACCTCTTTTCTTTAGGCAATCTTATTTTAAAGAATTGTACCATGTTTTATCGGAGCTGTCGATGTTTTCTGATTATTGTCCCATTATTTCGGCAGAAGCGTCGAATGGTGATGTCATCGAGTTTTTCTCGGACAGAAACGAGGAGAAGGTGAGCATTCCGTTCTGGATGTATTATCCTTCTGCTGAAGTTCACCGTGCCTGCCGCCTCACCAGTCCTGTAGCCGGAGTCAGCCCTGCCTGCATCGTTCAGAGCGGAACACAGCAGCGACCGCCTATTATATGGTATCAGGTCATACTATTTCTCAAAGCCCTATTTATCCATATAGTAGCTATCCGATAAGACTATCGCTTCATCCACCGCTTCCCGCAGTCTGTCATAGGATACTTCCTCTTTCGCAAGACGCTTAACGACATTCAGCGATATCTTTTTCTGCGCAGGCGTTTCCTTACAATACCCGTCTACCACGAATGTTGGCACAACATAGAACACCCAGTCATCCACAGCCAAGGCATTGCGCTTCCCGATATCCTTGTTCGTATTCAGGCAGAATACATATACCTCTGACTGCCTTGACAGCTTCCGCTCGGCATCCTGGTTCTCCCAGTAGCTGTTGTTTGTCTGTGCAATCGAGAAGGTCCGTATCTTGGATATCTCCTTGTTCCAGGGATGCACATAGCTGGTCGCCTTGACCTCGATGCGCTTGTTGCGGTATGCCATGTCATAAGCCGTCCAGTAGTTGACGTTCTCGGCTTTCTCAACACCGAGCGCTTTCGCCACAAGGAACTCCGCTATCGTTTCCGCCATACCGTCCAGCTGGCTGTATGCGTATTGCCAGAAATCCTCAACGGAGAAGAGGTCCTTGCCACCTAATCGGAACATCTCATCGGGCGCATAAGGCTCATATGCAGTCAGTTCTTCTTTCTTCTTAGCTACTGCCGCTTCCAGCTTTTCTGTATACGAATTTTTCGTGTCCATTTGTCCACCGTGTCCTTCGCATATACTTTCCCAGACTATGCCTTTAGTCTAGCACATGTTGAGCACAAACGCCACAGGAAATTGATGCGTTGCGTTGCTTTTTAGTATTGTCGGAAGATTGGGCTTCGGAGCAAAAAAGAAAGCGTACAGGCTGATGCTGCCTATACGCTGTTTTGTATTGGTGCCGATTCAGGATACCGCTCTGCTGATGGGAGCAGCATATCCATTCTGGACTTGTGTTAGAGGCCCAGTCGAGCCGGATGACCGCCCGCGTACTCTTTGCACGAATTGCACACAGGGTATCCCCATGCGGGTATATGCCTTCTGGGCATAGAACTTCCTCGTGGATTTCATACATTCCCACGAGGATGCCGCTTTCCGGGACGACAGGAACGCAGAACCCCGCCGCTAGGAACCTCATCAGAACGGAAAAACCATAGGGAAGCTATATACCCGTCTACAAACTGAAAGCTATTCAACTCGAACATTTACGGGGGACATGGTGAGATTGCCTTCACCCTCAACTTTGTACCATTTATTCTTTTCGAGTTTGATTTTCTCTGTCATACCATGTGTAATGTACCCGATTATGTACTGCTTTCCTGTTTCAACATCAGTAAAGACAACATCCGTATCGCAATCGCCACTTACTTTTACAGTTCCTCTAAGTGGCTGTATTTGTTCTGCTTTTATTGTACCTTCGCTATTTGAAAGAGTGAATGTATGCCTTTTCCGGATACTGGAACAAATCAAGAGCACAGCCAGAAAGGCAACTATCGCACACAGCACCAAACGCCTCATTCTCATCAAAACACCTCCTGCAAATTCCAATTTTTGTACTCCTCCAAAGCAGTATGTTAGCAATCCATACTAAGACTACTCCCCATATACAAACAACAGGAATAAGTCCGGAATCAAGTATATAGGAGACAACGCATACGCAACGGTGATACCGGCCAGTGTCTTGGCAGCAGGAGGTGTCCTTGCATCCTTTTAGCGCCAACACCAATGCCGGAACATCAGATTTCAGTTTTTGGCTCTTTCTTTGAGGTTCAAGGTCTCATTCTCCTATGTGCTCAGAAACCGTTCCCGATATTTCTCTCAAAGTCCAGAAATCTTGTTCCCTGAAAGCTCAGTCTACCCTCATCGCCTTCCACGAGCATACCGTAGTCCTGACCGCGCACAGAGAACTCCATACGGTCGCCGCTCTCAACCTCGAAGGTAACATAGTAGGAAGTGCTCGTTGTGTTATGGAACCCGTGAGCGCCGGAGGCATCGCCCGCCACCGGATGGCTGTGATGAGTTGTATTCTGGCGCTTAGCTACGACCTTGGCTGGTACAGTCAATCTCGGTGATTGGTTGTTCTTATGCCACGTCGTGAGCCCGGTGACGGCGGTGTAAATGAATGTGCCGATGACGAAGAGGAAGATGATGGTAAACATAATGGGGAACAACTGGTCAAACAAGCCGAATATCATAGTCCTTCTCCTTATTCTTCGTTCAGGATTTTCTTTATCTCATCGAGGTTCTCGGCGAAATAGATGCCTTCCTGCCGTTCTTTTGAGGAAAGGCCCTTGTCAATCATCTTTGCCAGCAGTGCTTTCAAATCATCGTAGTAGCCGTTCAGGTTATAGAGGATACAGGGGGCATCTAAGTGTTTCAAGGATACTTTGGACATGACCTCTGCGATTTCCTCTAGTGTACCTGTCCCACCGGGGAAAGCAATAAAGGCATCGCCGAGCTCAATCATCTTGGCTTTCCGCTCTGACATGTCCTTGGTCACGATAAGCTGGGTCAAGCCATCGTGCTGCAACTCGTTCTCGATGAAGAACTGCGGTTCAATCCCCGTTACTTTGCCGCCGGCCTGCAAGACACTATCTGCGATTGCGCCCATTAGTCCGGATTTTGAGCCGCCGTAGACAAGCGCGTTCCCGCTGCTGCCAATCCATGTGCCGAGCTCCTTCACGGATTGTCGCAGGCAGGGGTCATTGCCTTCGTTCGCGCCTAAGTACACGGTGATATTCATGTATGTTCCTCCTGCTGTATTATTCTTGTGTATACGGAGTGCTCGTGTCGCTGTCTTCGGCAAGAACATATCCGTGCCCCATTACGCATTTCAATTCGTTTTTGTCCAAGCCTAGCTTCTTGCGCAGCAGCGTGATATACGCATCTACTCTGCGCGTCAGGAGCGGTGTCTTAATATGCCAAACAGATGAAAGCAAGTATTCTCGGGTACAGATTTGTCCGGCATGTTCAAGCAATATCAGAAACAGCCGATATTGAGTTTTTGTCAGATGAACGAAGCGGTCATCCTTTCGAACAGAGCACAATTCCTCGTTTATACTTATGTCTTTGTAGGTTATCATTCAAAATGCCTCTGCTTAGAAGTCAAAAATCAGTGATACAGCTTTCATTCTGCGAACCGTTGTCAGCTGTTCGTCATTTTTTCCCGACCACATAAATACTGACCAGCATTTCTGCAACGGGAACACCCAGAAGAAGGCCCAAAAAGAAATCCTTCACGTCCGACCCGCCAATGGTATGTGACAGCGCCTGCAAGGCAATTTCCATTATGAGCAGCAAGATACCGTACAGGATGTTCTTCGACTCCTGCATTGTATGTTTCCATGATAAAGGCTTCTAACTTCATTGCGCTTCATCAAGTCTCTTGTCGTGCAAGAAATCAGCGCTCTTGTACTTCTTTCCCGCTCATATGCTCGATTTCGATTTCAAAGACCTGTACGGCCTTACCCGACTGCGCAATTTCCTCATCGACAAGCTGCTCGCTAGGATAGTATTTCATGGCAAGCAGCTTGAGCCGCTGTGACGCTTCGGGCCCCTCCTCCATCAGATGGCATCTGCCAAACACGACAACGCTCTGCATGAACGGGGCCCAGGCATCCGTTCTGATGGTCTCATTGCCGTATACGGTGAAGCATACCTTATCGCAGACACGCAAAGCATCGACCTTATGCCCTATCTTTGCGCCGTGAAAATAAATCTTCTGTGCTTCGTCATCGTAAAGATAGTTAATAGGTATGGCATACGGATAACCGTCATCGCCATTCACAGCAAGCACGCCCCGCCGACTGGACTGCAACAACTGCTTTGCCATATCGATAGAGATTTCTCTGTTCTTTCTGCGCATTTCTCTGAACATTTCGTTTTCCTTCCATTTCCCTGTCCCGGCAGATGTCTGTGCTCGGGGTTGCTTTGCCACATCTGTAATATAGCCCTATTATACGACAAATTGCGGCAAAAAGAAATGCTGTGCCCTCCGAATCCGGAAGATACAGCATTGTTTTTATATGTAATGGCGTTTTAGCCTTGTTTGTTGTCTGGCCTTGACCGAGCGATTGCTCTGGCATAGTCCAAGGCGCAGTGGAAAAGCTTCGGGATGTTTATCCGTGTTTGCTTCTTTATTACAAGGCTTATTATACCGGGGACTTGTGTGCAGAGTTTAAAAGGCTTTTGAACGAATTAAAAACTTCTTTTGAAGAATTTGTGAATTACTTAACATAGTGGATGCGGCTAACATCGTAGCGGTCCTGCTGCGGTTTGCTCTCTGCGGGATAGCCGAGGGCAAAGATGGCAAAGGCGTGATGTTCAGCTGGGAGTTGGAGCACTTCCTCGACAGCTTTCATTCGTTCCTCGACAGGGGCAATGCCGAGCCAGACACCGCCAAGACCCAAGGCATCCGCTTCCAGCCAGATATTCTCGTTTGCGATACTAAGGTCGATTTGCGCATAGGCCGGGCTGATAGCATCCTCGCGGTAGGCGGAAACGATAAGCACCGGGGCATCTTTGGCGCAGCCAGCGTGGGGGCTGACCGTGGAGAGTTTCTGGATAAGGTCTTTATTCGTTACGACATAAAACTCCCACGGCTGCTGGTTTCTCGCCGAGGGCGCTGCCATGGCGGCGCGAAGAAGGGTCTCGATTTTCTCGGGTTCTACGGGCTTATCCTGAAATTTGCGGATACTGACGCGGTGGAAGATACTGTTCATGGTGAAGACTCCTTTCTGGCATAGGAAATATGTGGGTTGATGGTATTTGGGCAAGGTTTCGGATGGAAATGAAGGTCAGTGCCAAGATGAGCTTGCATCAAACGAGCTGGAAGGTCTCCTTTAGTGGCTCATTCACGCCGAACTCGATGCGCCACTCGATGTCTTCGTGTACCGGCTCAAAGTGCAAGGCGGAGCAGGCAACATGGATGTTCTTCTGGTCCGGGACGCCTATGGTGATGGTTGTCTGTCCATCCGCTCCGCCGATGATGGCGATGACACTGTTCGTAGCTTCCGGATAATACTTACCGGGGCGTGGGTCGATTTCCCGAGGTCTCTCGCTCTGCACACAGTCCCGGACTGCAATCTCCGTATCCGGTTCCGGGAAAAGCGTATATCGCATGGCTATATAATGGGAGGGATAAACCCAGCGCTCAGTGTCCGTACCGCTGCGGGGTATCGTCTGCTGCTCAATATCCAGAACGGTTAGAGTATACTGTATCCCGGTTACTGGATGCGTAAAGGTATATACAGTATCCCCAGAACCATTTACTTTGAAGTGCGGACCCGGCAGTGTATAGGACCTTTTCTCTATAGTAAGCGATAGAGCCTTTATACCAGAAGGACGCCTCTTCCCTTTCCACGGGTATGCTGCTCTAGTTATAGTCCAGCCATAGGATGTATCTAAACCATAGTGTTCTATTACCGCCTTAGCTTCCGGCTCAATCGTTATCCCTTCCGGTAGACACGGGTTATAGGATATCGAAGAGCCATGAGAAGTCTGCATAGCTTTCCCGTTCATGACAAGGCTCGGCTCAAAATCCAGGGAAAGCGGATTATCGAGTTCTATCTGCATCTGTTCTTCTCTGGTGAAGTCCTCGCACGAATCATTGTCAGCATTCAGATGCCATTTGTCAATAAAGGCTCGGATATCCTCTGCCTCTGCTCGCATACAAAAATCTACTACCAAGCCTTTGCTGCAAGCGTATATAGATGGAATGACCCAGTGATGTCCGGCCCAATCAAATTGCTTATCGACTTTGATTTCTGTCCCGGCATGGTCGCGCCCAGAATACCCCCAGAAATTTCCATCAAAATACACCTTCCAGTCGGGCAGTGACGGAGGGGTATTGGGGTTCAGCGTCAAATCATAGTAGTCATCGGTATACTTGATTTTGGCATAGTCGAACGATGCTTGCAAGTCCTTGATGTATTTCCACGGGTGTTCCAGCGGCGACAAGGCGAACCGTTTTGCAATCTCCTCTAGTACAGCCTTCTGTTCCCGTGTCGGAGGATTCTCTTGCAGGAAGGCGGCAAACTGCGCCTCATTCCACATCCAAGCCTGTTCTAATGCTGCCGCATCCCCGCAGGCAAGAAGCAAACGCAGGAAATCCGCAAAGTCTCTTGCTATCGGGTGAACAAAGTCCGGTGCCGAATTCATGGGGCTTACGGCGAAAACCATACCGCCGAATCCGCGCACGAAGCAATAGTGGATGCCGTCCACACCTGCCCATCCGAAGATGGATGCGCCTTTCGGTGTACAGAAATACGATGCATTGTCTTCGCGGCGTTCAATGCCAATCAAGGACAGGTCAATGCCGCTGCGCAGGAATTTCTCGAATGTCTTGTCCATGGTGCTTCCTTTGTGGTATCTTAGCCTGCTGGTTTTATCGTAATGCAAGGCATTCGGAGGGTACTCCATTCCGGGTCAGTATCCCAGCTATCATATCGAATACCTGCAGAAGGCGCATTCCTTTCTCATAGACAGTGTATGTCCCAATGTCGCCGTATTCTTTTTTTCGCAGTGCCCAAATATTGAGCGTGACAAGTTCTGTGTTTCTGCCATCCTCTGCGCCAAAGCAGAAGATATTGCTGACCCCGTCAAGAATCGAGGGCGTAGCGATTTCCGGAGACTCGTACTCGAACAATTCAGGATGGTTTTCGATGATATCCTCGATTTCGGCAAGAGCCGATGCATCAAGGATACTGGTTGCGTCTTTATTGCCTGTCATGCATCGGACTTCGCCGGTTTTGTAGACCTCAACGCCGGTAATTGGCAAGAACCAGGCATCTTTGAGTTCGTAGCTAAATAGGACATTCTCATCCATCTGAAACACCTCCGGCCGATTTTTGTTTCTGTCCTTAGTCTACCACATTCTCTTCTGGAACGTCATATTCAATGTTTGCGCATATCGCGTTTTGCGTCTTGCTGCAACGAGGGAATATCGGGCAAAAAAGAAAGCGTACAGGCTGATGATGCCTATACGCTGATTCGCTTTTGAGGTGAGTGCTATTCTGGGGCACGATTCCGCTTCCGTGTGGTTCTTTCCGCTCTGGACATACATTACAGGCAGGCTTATGCGCTTTCCGGTCCAGCTGGCGGCGATGGCGAGGTTGGGCTTTTGGTTGGTTTCGTCCGGTGTTGCCCGGGGTGGTCCGGTGTTGCCCGGGGTGGTCCGGTGTTGCCCGGGGTGGTCCGGTGTGTGGCGGGATTCCGTAGTCTGGTCTGATGGCTACCGGTTAGTACACATGGCTTGCATTGCGGTTGCCGTCATGGTCTCTCGCGGCGTCTCCTCGTGGTTGGTAGAGGTTCTGCCAAGGGTCTTTGTGTATCTTGTCTTGTGCGTTATTTGCGGCGCATTCAGAATCATGGTTGTATTGAGTACACCGCATCGCGTCAGCATCGCAGGATTGGCGGCAAACCCGCCCGCTTTCGATGGTGTCGAAGTGTACTCGATAAAGTTATCGTCTAAAAAGAAAAATGCGCCACAGCGGCTGTATGAGCCATTGTAGCGCGTTTCTTAGTTTTTGAGGTAGTCGTCAAGTGCGATGACCGTGACGGATTTCGGAGAGGTATCGATGTCGAGGAATGTGCAGCCGGATTCTTTCCGGTCATTGCGGGTCATAGTCTCGTGGGAAACATGCCCGAAGATATACAGGATGTTTCTATGCCCTGTCAGCATTTCCTGGCTGTCGTAGCTGTATGGACCGCCAAATGGATTGTTATGCGAGACTACTACCTTCTCATACCGATGTACACCCGGGCCCGGCTTAATGTTGAGCTCCTGTGTCTGGCTCTCAAATACCTGCTCAAAGTTCGTTCTCGTTTGATTGGTGCTGGACAGGTACTCATAAATGGTATGCTGGGCATCATAGGGAGGTCCGCACATCTCATCGAGCAGATAGAGCACGATTTGCCAGAGAGAATCGTCTTCCCATGCAAGGGTATAAATCAGGAACTGTTTCTGCCATTCCTCGAAGGTCTTTGGATGCTTCTCGATTTCTTTTCTGCGCTCTTCTTCATCGCAGCGGAGTCGTTCGATTTCGGATTTATCGCGGATGACTCTGCCTTCGGGAGTATAGTGCCGGAAAATTCCTGCTGCCATCTTCCGAATTGCCGGTGCCTTGGCAAGGGCACGGTAGTATTTCAGGAGTTGTCTGTGCTGGTATTCGTGGTTGCCGCAAATCAGGTGGATGTTGCCTTTATGCTCGGCGATGAAATTCACGACCTTAGCGTTTTCCTTGCCACGGTCCACTACATCGCCCACGAAGATGATGGTATCGGCATTTACATCACAGCCTAATTTCTCCAAACTGGATGTCAGGCTTTTGTAGTTGCCGTGTACATCACCAACGATGAATATGCTCAAAGGTCTTTCCCCTCCTCTCAGTGTCCTGCTTCTCGCCCTGTACTTTCAAAGCTGGGATTATTCGTATCAATGCTCACTACATCGTCATATAGCACTTGCAGCCGGAACAGGGGTTTATCGATGTCCTCGTGCATGTGCCCGCAAAACCATTTCCGGAACCTGGTTCTCCGATACACTTCATCGAGGTATACGCCTGTCGGGTCATTTTCCTTCAGGAGGAAGGAATTCCCGAAATAGGCGGCCATCAGCATCTTTGGCAGGGTATGGGTCAGGATGACATCGACATCATACCCGTGTTCTTCCAGTGTATCCATCCCATGCCACATCTCTTTCTGAGACGGGATTTCCTCCGGCCACCAGGAAACACCTTGCGTACGGGTCGCCTTATCGATGGACTCTGCGCCGCCCATACACCAGACGGTTAGACCATCGATGGTATAGTATTCGCCGCGCATGAGATGGATGACATTGGGTGCGTCCGGCAATCTCTGAACTTGACCGCCGTTCCAGAATTCGATAGGGAGTTTAGCCCAGAATTCGTGGTTATCGTGGTTGCCGTCGATGAAAAGGATATCGCACGGGAAGGATTTGAGCCAGTCGATGTTTTGTCGGTATGCGCGGGCATACTTGATGCAGTAGTGTTCAGCACCGGATTCTTTGAGAATATCCTCAGATATACAGTCTGTAGGCAGGAACGGGAACCCGAAATCACCGCAGATGACGATAGCATCGTTGTCGGTGAGTGCCCTGCCCAGAAAGCGTTTCGGATTGATTTTGTTGATTTCCAATGGACCATGTGTGTCCCCGAATATATGCAGAAGCATCTCTTGTCTCTCCTCTCGTTTGGTTAAGGGGCCCGGCAGCATCTTGAAGCAAGCAGTTCCATGACCCCGAACGCGGGGAATTCCGCTCTGGATGTGTTTATAGACAGCTCGCTCGCGGCAGTTCTAGCAGGCAGACAGCCCGCCGCCCGTGCAGCACCTAGCCTGCAAAACATTGTTCAGAACGGAAGGGTATTACCCCCTTAGAGGATGCTCTCTAATAAAAGCCGGAACTCTACTCCGTACTTATAGCTGGCTATAGCCATGTTTCTTCTGTCCCGTTCCTGTTCTTCTTCCGGATACCAGTCTTCGGTATACTCATCCCCCAAGACTTCTTTTGCGAAATCCTCAAAAGAGAATGCCTTATCCAAGACTTTCCCCTCTGCACTTGCCTGTTTAGCTTCTTCTATAGCCGCATCGAGTTTCTCTCTTTCTTTCTCTACTCCCGCAGGGTCAACGCCAAAAAATGTCATCTCCCACAGAATGCCAGCAAGACAATGTTCAAGGCCGTATCTGGCAACACTCGGCTCAGCCAGGTTCCAGCTGAGGATTTCTTCCCAAGGTGAGAACTCAAACGCATACCGCTCAGGCAACCTGTCTGCGATAATCGCATTATAAATCTCATCCGTGCTCATGAAGGTCAGGGCCTCATCGCTGATGGGTTCATAGTTTTTCTCGTGCTTTTCCTTCCAATCTCGGATTTCCTGAGCCTTCACGCAGGCAATATCATCTCCGGCAGCATCGAAGCTTTTGCAAACCACAACCATACTTTCGTCTTCATTGCTTGCGAGAGTCGTATTCTTCATGCGCTCATAGGACGCGTGAATCACCTTCTGTGCCGCTTCGAGTCTCTTTTCGGCGTCCTTCTTAGATTCGTCATACAAGGCAGCGAATTCTTCTGCCAGCTTATCGGTATCGCAACGCATAAACGCGTCGTATACATTCTGGTACTGTATCATAGTGTCTCTCACTTCTTTGCGCTTGATTTCGGTTTCTGGATTACGACCTTCACCTTCGCGTTGAGTTTTGCCTTCACGGCCTCATATTCTTCCTCTGTGCCTGTAAAGGTGATTTTGCTCTTAGCATCCAGCATTGCTTTCTGGGTATCCAGAGAATCGATACAGGCAGGGGATTCGGTGTGCATACCGACAATCGTGCCGTTTCCGTGTGCTTCGGGGCTGATGACTTCGTAAACCATGATTTTCTCCTCTTTATATCTTTTGACAACAAAAAAGGACGGCAGCTACGCAGCTACGCTTATCTCGAAAATAGCGGTAACCACGACACTGTCGTCCGACGGTACAAGCAAAAGGCAGCTACGCAGGGAAGTATCTGCCTACGGTTTCTTAGCACCTACGGTTCTTTTGAGGTGCTCGTATTAGTCCTCATCGTCATCATCTTTGCGGAGTGCGCCGACAAGGAAAAGGAGGTACAGAAGCCCAAAATACAGAACCGCCGTTACCGGAGTCATAAGTTTCGACATCCCGGTAATCACAAAGCCGATTCGTGCAATAATCGCACAAACCCAATACTGCGAATTCACGAAAAGAAGTGTGCCAATAATCTCGGATTTATCCATGGCTTAACCCTCCTTAAAGAAAGCATACAGGGATTCCTCGACTTTTTCTTTTATCGCAGTATCCCAGCTATCATATTTATTATCGGGGTATTCGATGTCTTCCACCGAATCCAGCTGCCATTTTGCCACCGGTTCCCCGTTCTTTACACGGATTATCGTAGGAGCTCCGATTCTCTTCTCCCCTACCTCGATTTTATTCTTTGCCTCATCCGTTACCGTATAGTCGGCAAGGTATTCGTCAAGCCACGAAAGCAGCTCCGTATATCCTTCTCCCGCCTCTACCGTCATCTGAGGCTTTCCGGTTTTCTCATTATACTCGTATCTGTCTCTATATTTGTCAATTTGGCAATAATATACTGTGGTGTTTTTCGCTACTGCAACATCCGTCACCTCTGTAATTAAATTGCGACAATAAGGGCAGCGAGGAAATGCGAAAATCACGATTCCATCCTGAATCTGTCTTGCTTCCTCTGCCGTGACAATTTTATAAGTGTTTGTCCATGAAATGCCTACGGGTTGATACCGGTACTCGGCAGCTACGCTAGGCTTCTGGTCATTGTAATTCATGTAACTTCTCGCAACTACGGCTCCATCTCTGGCAGCTACGCTAATGGAAGCCGCCATGGCGAGAATTGCCGCAACATACGGAACTAAGATTCTCTTTTTCATCCAGATACCTTCTCGTGCCTACGGTTCGTGCAATAATTTTCTGTATGCTTTTTGCAGCTACGCATCGCAGCTACGCTTTATTTTCATTTGCATTATACCATGAATTTGCTTGTTTCTCAACCGTGTCTCCTATATGTTCACGGAATCGTAATAAACAAATTAGGTTTGAGGGGATTTGTGAATGAGACGGGAAGCGTTGCAAGGATAGTTTAGGTGCTGCTGTCAATATTTCTTTCTGGGGGTAATGAGATACACAAGAGACTCTTTCGTTTGGCGGGGTGCTACGGGAAGTCGGGACTCGTCTGTTAGAGGGTCGAGTAATTTCTCTTGCCCTGTCTCATGCATTCCTGAATCTTCTTTTTCTGAATCCTCAGAATCCTCAAAAAACCAAGATGACTGTTCCCTAGCCTTATCCGAAGCCGCAAAATCTTCAAGCATCATGCATTCATCACAGTAGACTTTCGGAACTCCGACTCTGCCCTCAAAGATTTTCTTGCAGATTGGGCATACGCGAATCGCTATCATGGCTCTTCCTCCCAGTATCCCGAATGCGTCAATGGATTGAAGCCGTCTCGCCGAATCCCAGCGTCATCGTATTTGTGAGCGGGCATTGGTTCGTTATTCATGTCTTTGAAATCGATGACTTTGTTTCCCATCGTGCGGCTGATTCCATCTTGGGTTCCGCGTTCACAGACGATATGATACTTTTCCCTGCCTGCTTTCTGGTAAACGAGTTCTTCCAGTTCAATGATTGGGAAGATGAGTGTCTTTTCGCTGTCATCGTCAATGTAAGCTTCCGTGTATTCGCGAGCATCCACACAAGTATGGGTGTTTGTCATTTCAGAGAGCCACATTTCAATCATTTGGTTAAGGTCATCGCGTGTCAGCGTGACTGTACGGGAAAGGAGTTCAACGCCGAGTGTGTTTGTGGGCACGAAATAGTTACGAGCATAGACCTGTTCGAGATTCGCTAGTGTAAGCAGGTTATCCGCAATGCCGTTCTTGCCGGGATTCGTTACGGCTTTACCGTATTTGTTACCTGTGATGATTTTGGGAATCATAGCGCAAGTCTTGCCGATAATAACGCTCTTATACATCAGGGAGCACACATAGTTGAAGTCTGCATTCTGTTTGGAGGCGTCACTGTCTTTGAGGATTTTCGTAATAGCATCCGCTCTGCGATGTTCGTAGGAGACAATCCAGCGCATCAGCTTGTCCAGAGTGCAGTAGAGGAAGAAGATGCCTTTGCAGTTGATGATGATGCCAACCAGACGGCTTCGTCCTGTGGTGTATTCTTCACCGACTGTATGCGTTGCCTTAATGGTTGCAGAGAGTTCGTCCGAGAGGAATAGCAAGCCTTTATCGTAGAAGTAGTCGTTCATGAACCGTGTGTAGTCCTGCGTGTCTGTAATCAACAGTTCGGACAGACTGATACCTACTTCTTTGGCAAGCGGGATTCCTGCCGCTCTGCACATACACGAGGTCGTCTCAACGCGGTTCAAGCGTCTGCCCTGTTCGCCTTTAAAACGGCGCTTCATATTGGCTCGTTTCTCACTATCGAGGGAGTCTTTTGCTACCGAACGGATATACTTGACACCGTCCTGTGAGATACGAATATGGTTCGATTCATCCTTGCGGAACACCTCCACATATCCGTGCTTTACGGCGTTTCGCACGGCAAGCGTTAGGCTCTGATATGGCATGTCAGACAAGGCAATCACAAGCTGCCGCCGCTGTATCGAGTCAATGGTGTAGAGGTAGGATAGGAGTTTTTGCTCGTTAGTCATTTTGTCACCTTGGATTTGTGCCTTAGATTCCGCATTACGAACCAAGCAGGGCTCGAAAACCCCTATAATCCCGCCGAAAATCGAGGATAAAATACAACAAATTCAGGAGCACTAATTTACGCCCCTGAAAATGTTGTATTTTATACCCCCGGAAAATGTTGTGCCGCAGCTACGCTTCGAGCCAGTACATGATGTCGCATTTTTCACATAGGATAACATCAAGATACGGGCCATTTGGGTCGGATTTTGCGGTGTACAGATAACTCATCAGCTGCCATCCATCGCCATGCCAGAGTGCCCTGCTGACGGCGTTTGTGATGGCTCCGGTGTAGACATTATTGTTATCAATTACGGTAGGAGAATTCGGTGCAATGCCGCGTAAAAAGATGAGATACAAGTGTCCGGACGGGACCGTTACTGGTCCGTTTTCGAGCATGAATTTCTTGATAGCAGCCTCAGTCAGGAAGTCAAATTCAGCATCAAGGTAATACTGATTTATCCCGTCTTTTTCCTTTGATTTCCGGCTATACCACTCGTAGTGATACGGCGGTAAGAATGCCTTGAACCGAATAGAAATCAAGGCATGGTCAGGGGTAGAAACCGCGCAGAAATCATCCGGAATGGCGGATTTTGCGGGTATTTTTCGGTATGGTGCAGGGTCTTCAGGCTCAGAAAAAGCCCTTAAAATCGAGCGCTCGGCTTTTAAAAGCTCAATGGAAGCGGCATTTAATGGCGTTTCCGAGACTCGATTCAAGGGCAATTCATCCGGTACAGCGTTTAAAATTTCGGCTGCTTTAGCGATACGATTTTTTACATATCCGACACTGTCCTGATAAGCAGCAGGGGCTTGCCGGGTCGTTTTTGAGGTATCCGTTACCGCAGCCTTGTTTGTTCCGTTTTCTTCGATATATCGTTTATAATCACTTAACGATGGGAACGCCATCCCATACCTCCTGGTCAGGGACCTGTTCCGTGACTTCGAGGTTATAGTCGTCATCCACCACGCAGAAGAACCGAATCCCGCATCCATTGAGGAGTTCACGGTTCACGCCGGGGCGCATGATAGCGATACGGGAAGTCACGGACATCATATCCTCCCGAATCCCAGCATTGCGAATCATATCCGCCACAATGAGTTCCTTGCCCTTCTCGAACTCACAGACATAGTATACACTGCCCTCGAAGCAGAAACTCAGCAACCACGGGCAGGTAGAGGGAATCGAAAACTGACGCCCTTCCGGCAAAAACTCGCATGCCACACGGAATGCGCGGCAGCGTTTGCGGTACAGGCTGGTCATAGTAACATAATCGGCTTTCGCAAGTCCGTCATTCGTCACATAACATGCCGGGCGGCGGTTTGAGCCTTTACGGCAGGCGTTGTAGATGACTTCACGGGCCTTGTTGGGGGTCATGTTGTACTGTCGGGTAAGGTATTCCATCATAAGATTATGCGGAATCACGGGGATGACATCGAGCAATTCGCGGATGTCGTTGTTGTGGACCTCAGACATAAGAATGTCTCCTTTCATTTTCGGCAAAATGTGTCATTTACACATTTGCGCATTTGGTTTGTGAACTTATTGCGTAACTATGCGAAAAGCAAGCGTTTCTGAAATGTGTCATTTCAGCGCTTTCTTAATAGAAAAAGCACTTTTAAAATATGCCCAATCAGCACATTTCATTTGTACCGGACCATCGCATATCTCAAAAGTGCTGTTTTCATCTATTAGTATCGGATTATCGTTGTATTTTTGCGCTTAAAAGGTAACATTCAGCAAATCGGCGTCATCATCGTTCGCATCGGTATTGCTGTTGGCTTTCTCAGCCGCCAACCGTTCTTGCTCTTCTTTGTGCTGTTTCTCTTTGAGTGCCTTTTCCTGCAGGTAGAAGCTCTTGGCATCGGTCGTGATTTCCTGCTTCTCATAAGGAGCAGCGATGAAGTCAACGAACAGCTTAGCGGCACCGGAACAAACAAGTCCCTGACCACGACCGAGGTTCGAGACATTCTCCATCTCGGAATCGGTAAGCTGAATAGCCGCCTGCAGAGCCTTTGCTTCGGAGGGAATCAAGTGCATGATGATTTTGGTATCGGCGTTACCGATAACGGCTTTACCGTATTTGCCGCCCTTGTATTCATAGAACTGCGAAATATCCTGCGTCATGGCGAACGCCGAACCGCCGTAAGCACGAATCGTACGGAAAATCTCTACGACATCCTCTGCCGCCATCTCGTTCGAGTCCGTGCCAATCAGTTTCCAACACTCATCGATAAAGACTGCCTTACGCTTTGCGCGGTCTTCTTTGATTTTCGTCCAGACGAAGTCCAGAACGACAAACATCGACATCGTAAGGGTAGGACCTTTCATGCCGTTGAAGTCGAATACAATGTATTTGGCTTTCAAGTTCACATTCGTAGGACGGTTGTAGCACGCCATCGAACCACGAATCAGAGGATTGAGGATATTGCAGATACGATGAAGTTCAGGGACATTCTGCATCTCTTTCTGCAAGTCTTCAAGCAGCGGCATCTTCTTGTACCCGCCATTTTCCAAGTCGAAAATCGAATCGTTGTCGTTCGTGATACCGAAACGCCCATATACCTTATAAAGGCTTGTATCAATCAGCTGCTCTTCTTCCTGCGTCATGTCCTTAACGACAAGGTGCAGGAATGACTTAACGGTATGAATTTTCTTTGTCAGCAAGGAGCCAGTCGTCTCGTAGTCGTCCATCTTCTTGGCGTCCTCATCATCCGGTACGCGAATATCCATGATATTGATGCTGTTTACGGAAGACGGGTCCATCGAGATAAACTGACCGCCGACAGCCTTACAGCCGCCGCCGTAGTCCTCCAAGCCTTTCAGGGGTGAGATAATGAATACCTGCGTATCCATTTCAGACAGACGAAGTGCAAAAAGCTGTGCGGTAAAGGTCTTGCCGTATCCGGTAGACCCAAGGATAACAGCGTTCGCGTTCGCATGAACATCCGTATCGAACATGTCGATGGTAACAAGCGAGTTGTTTGCACGGTTCGTGCCAATCATGATACCGTCAGGGTCCTGCATCTCAAAGGAGATGAACGGGTAGCAGGACGCCACACCGGAAGTCAAGACATTGCGCTGTGCTTTGCGCTTGATATCCTTATTGAGTTTACCAAGCGGGAGCAATGCCGATTCGAAGCACTCTTCCATCATGAAATTAGCGCGGCGAATCTTCATACCCTGACCCTTGACGCGCTTTTCAAGGTTATCGTACTTGTATTCGAGTTCATCCACGGAATCAGCAACGACCGTGATGACCATAGACATGTAGTAGAAATCTTCACCGGTAGAAAGACCGCGCAGCATGTATTCGCTGGAAGAAATCTTCTCCATACGCGCATGGTAATCAGAATCGGTGTCGTGGCTGTCCATAGCATTGGCACGGCTCATACGAAGCTGTGTACTGATTTTATTGTATACAGCTTCACGAGACATGTGTTCAAAGAACATATCGACATCAATACCTTCACCGGCATTAACGAAGGTAGCAATCCAACCGGCATATACACGCTGGTTGTACCCGGTAGACGGGATGTAGGCGAATGTATAGAACTTACCGTCAATGACGATATAGTTGTAATGCGTGAAGTCAATCCATTCGGGAGCAATCAATTCGGGAGCCTGCAGGGAGGTCTTTACCCCCTGCATTTCCGCCTCCGAATAGCGGTCGATGATAGGCTGCATATGGTCATGGAAGCTTACCGTCTCGCTCTTGCTGCGGTTCAAAAGCTGGTAGAACAGCTGATGGATACCGGCATCCTCATTGCGGTCAGGGTTTCCGAGTGCCGGGATGAAGACATTTCCGCACTGTTCCATGTGAGAGCGGACATTCGCTGCCATCGCGTTCAGGTCTGCCACGACCAACTCGAACCGGGACCCGTCATTGCTGATGGTTTTCTGGAACTCAATGACCACAAAGAAGCGGCGGGTGATGCCGACTGACAATGCCGTCTTACGAAGAAGTCCGATATAGGCATTGAGCATCTTTTTGCGCTTAGGGTTCGTTTCCTGCTCGTAATACTGGGTGACATTGGAAATCGTTGACTCGACATCTGCTTTACGGGCAAAGGTCTTGAACTGGATATTACAAGGCACTGACTTGAATGTCTGGTAGAACAGCGAAATAACGCGGTTCTGGGTCTCGGCGTCCATGTATGCGAAGTTGATAGGACGGTACTCCATGATTTTCACATACCGATGGTCTTTTGTGATGATAACACCGTTGAAGATATCCTCTACCGGAATGATACGCTGGGTGCTTTTGATGATTTGATAGCGTTCCGCTTCGGCTTCCATCTGTTTACGGATACGCTTGCGCTCGGTGGTTGCAATCTCTTCGCGCTCCTTCTTGGTCAGACGCGCGTTTTTCAGGTTATTCCCTACCACACCATCCGGAATTCCCTGATTCTTGTCTTTCTTTCTGAACATACTTTGTTACTCCTCATCGTCGAAGATAGAAATATCTCGGCTGCTACGAATCTGCGGTTTCACCTTCACAGGCTTCACAATCTGCTCTGTATAATCCTCGTTCCGAACCACTCTCGGCTCAAAGGAAGGTTTACGCTGTGCATTGGTTTCAGCTTCTACAGCCTCATCCAACTCAACATCGAGCATATCGGATGTATCGAGAACTTCGGACGGATTTGTACCAACTTCGAGGTCGGTATCATCGTCCAGTTCGATATCTTCAAGGATGTCTTCTACCGTATCGGACTGGTCGGGCACTTCACTACCCTTCTCAGTCAATTCAGGGTCAGGACGCTCTGCCGTAGTATCTTCCTGCGAGACCTCTGCATCCGGCACCGGCTCGGCAGTAGCGGTATCGGCAGGCTCGTCCAGAACGACATCCAGAACGGTTTCAGTCACCCCAGCAGCCTGTTCTTCCAAATCAACAGTCTCAGGCTGTGCCTGTTCAAGAACACGCTGCCGTTCCAGTGCCGTCAAGTGGGCACGCATCTGTGCTGCCTTAATGCGCTCAGCCTTTTCGAGACGGCGCTTGATTGCTTCCTGAATCATCTGCTCCCGCTCTTCCTCGCGCTTCTTAGCAGCCTCGGCTTCTTCCTTATGCTTGCGTTTCAGTTCGGCACGAGCCATACGGCGCTGATTCCGAGGCAGGGATTTGATGAACTCCTTTTCCTCTTTCGCACGCTGTTTTGCTTCGGCTTTCAGTTCAGCCTTCGATTTCAGTTCATCGGGTTTCTCAACGAAATCCTCATCGTCATCGTAGTAGACCTGCAGGTCGTCGTCCGTGATATCGGCGCTGATAGGCTCATCGCTGCCGCCCACGACCTTGCTCTTGATGTTTTCCAGTGCCCGTTTCAGTTTTTCTTTCGGAAGCATCGTATCGTCATGGAGCAGGTAATCCGGTTCAAGTTCCGTCTTGATACGGGGATTGTACTTGGAGATTCTGCGATTCTGCCGGAACTTGACTACGCGGGCAATGAACTCAAACAAGCTGTCTCCGCCCACGCCATGTACGACACTGACGAAAACCGCCGCACACAGGATAAAGCAGTAAGCAACGGTACTTTCAAAGTCCAATCCGAGTTTTGCCCATCCATACAGGAAGATTCCAAGAAACGGTAAGGTTACGACAACGCCTTCTACGAAATTTCGGGTCTTGAACTGACCACCAAAAACATATCCGGTATCAAAGGAGTTTTTGGGAATCGCATAGATGTTCGCTTGCTTTTCTTCTCGTTCCATGATTTACATTTCCTCCGGTTTCGGGACGATAGTGCGCATCACATCTCGGCAATCCCGGTACAGATGCTGTGCCAGCTTCTGACTTCCGGCCAGTTCCGTATCCAGCAATGCAGCCTTTCTGACGCTTGCCACAACACCGTCCCCATACACATTCAGCAATACGGCAGCTGCATTCTTTTGGCAGCTTTTTTCTACGGCACACATATCCAGTTCTTTCATGTCTAAGAACACAGATACGCATACCTCCATCATTACGCCATGCACTGTACAGGCCATGAACAGTTCTCTGTTATTCAGTTGCGAATAGAACAAGCCTGAGCGCATATTCCAACTTTCACACACAGCATTCACCTCAACTACAGAATCGTTATTTTTCAGTACCTTTAGCCTGCATAAAGCAGTTGTTCGCCACGCGCCGCGAGAAGGCAGGTACAATGCGCAGCATCCGGCTGTCTGCCGGAAATGAATCAAGAGACAGCCGGGGTAAGATTAGACCTTGTGGCAAGCGCCCCAGACATAGTTGCGCTTCTCATCGTAGCCGTAGACCAACAGGGTCACGCGGTCACCGCGAGTCAGCAACTCATCGGAGGAAGTCAGTGCCACACGCGCCTGGATATTGCCGGAATCGACAATGAGGCGGTAGAAGCGGTCGTTCACGGAAGTCACGGTCGCACCGTAAGCACCGCCGCGAGCAAGGCTATGGATGTTCATAGCGGGGTTCGCACGGCGCTCCAGAATAGCGCGGTTCAGGCGCAGGGACACGGTGCCGTTCTCAGCATCGACATGCAGGTCCTCCACCACGACAGGGATACCGTCACCGACATGATACTTCTCAGCGACATTGTCGATGTACTCGTATGCGGACAGCGCAGCGGCACCGATGCTGGTCTCAACACCCAGAGCCTCTGCAATCACATAGTCGGGACCGGTGGACAGGATAGACGCAGCGGCGCGGCTACCGTTCTTGACATCGGCATTGCGACCGAAGAAGTGGCGGTTACGCTGAATCTGCATTGCATCCTGACGAGAACCGGCAAACACGACCTCGCCGTCCTCAGACTCTGCTTCCATGTAGGGGCAGAAGTTGATGACAGCACCGTTCATCAGCTTTGCCTTGCGCAGATAACGGCGCTGACGAGTCGCGTCATCATCGTTCTCGATGCCCTTCATTTGGCTGAAATGGAAGAAATCCTCAGCCTGAATCATGATGCGCAGCGTGCCGCGAGTAACCTCAACGACTGCACTGCCGGAACCGACCGGACGCACGCCAAAGACTCTGCCCTGCAGGAAGCGGCGCGGCGTACGCTTGTTATCGAACACGCAGCGGCGCATCTCAGCGAGGTCGCGGGCACGGCGGTCTTCCGGCATATCGACCTTCAGCATGTCGTTGCCGTCATCGATGAAATCGCCGATTTCCAAGTCATCGTCGTTGAAACGGCGGGCGCTGCGGGACAGTTCCTGAGCAGCAGGAACATCCTCGTTCTCCTCATCCATTCCATCGTCAGCGGGGGCAGGGACAGCCTCAGGAGCAAGGCTCTCTGCCTCAGCGGTATTGGTTTCGTCTTGCGCAGCGGGCTCCTGAATGGGCGCAGCAGCGTCCTCCGCAGCGGCAACAGGGGTGGTCACCTCGTCGATGTCGGCGATGGTGGCGTTCTTCATTTCGTTCTCGTTCATGGTATTAGTCTCCTTTTTTAGGAAGTAAATGATGTTATCGACATTCGTTGCCCGTAGCAGGATTCGGGCAATATCCACCACACGCCACGCGGAGGCTGCCGATTTGTGTGGTTCCCGACTCATTGCTGAATCGGGGAAAAAAGAAAAGCCCCGGCCACACATTGATGACTGGGGGTGTAAAGAGTGATTTACTTTTTGGATTTTTCTGTGAAAGCGTTTTTCTTGCCGGGTTTCTTGTTCCCACCGACAAGGTCGTTTTTGGAAAGGCGGGGATTCATCTTCTCTACGGTGCGCGTCTGCGTGATTTCCGTATTGATTTCCTTTTGGCGCTGGATATCGCCCACGAGAGATTCCAGTGCATCGTGTTTGCGAGCATTCGGATACAGGTCCACGGTTTTCGGAAGTTCAGACCAGCGAGTAGGCACGAAATTCGGGTCACTGAACAGCGGATGATAGATGAACCCGAACCGCTTTGCTTTCAGAAGATTCTGACCATTCGTCATAATCAGAATCTCTTCCTTTTCCAGATGCTGTACTTCATCAGGGTTCATAAGGTTGCGTTTACCATCGCCTTCGCTGAGTGAATAGCCCTGATATACACCGCGAATGCCGGTCGAGTTTGCCCTCGAATCACTGACGCTCTTTGCGCGAATTGTAACGATTCCGCTCTTGTCAGAGATATACTCAGCCGTATACTTATCGTTACAGCCAAGGACCAGCATCGTATTGCAGCAGCCAATGATGGTTTCTGCGTTTTCTTCGCCGTACAACTGCGTCAGCTGCGGCAAACTCTGCAGAATCAACGAAACTGCGATTTTACGAGAACGAGCCGTTGCGATAGTCTTTTCAAAGTTCGGCCAGACGCCGGTATTCGCCAACTCGTCCGCCACGACATTGACGGGAATACGCCCTTCGCCGCCAACAGCGTCAAATGCCTCTTTCAGGTCCTTGAACAGGAAACTGAGCAGAAGAGACGAGAGAAGCTGCATCGAAGCATTGTCATCGGAAATAATAAGGAACAATGCCGTCTTTTTCGCGCCGATATCCGCCAAACGAATATCATCGTTACTGATAACGCGGCGGACTTTATAGGTCATGAACAGCTGTAACCGGGTATTCAAGCCGCCGACGATGTTCGGCTGAACACGCTCGCCCATACCTTTAAATACAGCCCATGCAGAAGCAGCTGGATGGTTCAGCGGAACATTCTTGAAATTCTCTTCCCAGCTGTTCAGGTCGTTGTGCATCAGAGCGTTATAGATATCGGAGATATTGCAGGTCGGCGCATCCTCTTCCCAACTCTGCAGTTTCTTCTCGCCTTCCTCTTCGCCATAGAATTCTTTTGCCAGATACTCTACGACTTTGCGGCGGTCAAACATCGCGGATTCAGGGTTCTTCACCACCTCCACCAATGCTTTCCCGTCATCCTCAGAAATGAACGGCAGCTGCGTTAAAAGTTCTTTGGTACGGCGCTCATAAATTTTAATGAGCGTTGTCTCACGCATAAACGCGCAGTAGGAAACAGCAACACGGAACAGGTTCTCCTCGGAACTCTCCCAGAACGGGTCTGCTTTACCACCGCCGCCCGTGTTCGTGATAACGGTTTTACAGAACGCAATGACACGCTGGTCATCGATGTTGCCCGTAATAGGGTCGTAAATTTCCTGTACGCAGTCCCAAGCATTAGAAAGGTCAAGGTTGATGAGGTTGAACACCTTCACCTCATAGCCCCTGGATTCCAGCAATTTCCGCATATCATTGTGGATTTCACCTTTCGGGTCCGTAACGACTACCGATTCACCGCGAACAATCGACTGGAACACAGCGGTACGAACATAACC
Organism: Clostridiales bacterium; assembly: GCA_019418545.1. Taxonomy (GTDB): domain Bacteria; phylum Bacillota; class Clostridia; order Oscillospirales; family Acutalibacteraceae; genus Heritagella_A. Next base: position 87,469 of record DYBQ01000001.1, read on the forward strand.
GAAAGATTTACCGGAACCGGGAGGTCCAATCAGGATGAGGTTACGGTTTCCGGTCGGCTCAAACGGCAACGCAATGACCTCTTCGCCGTCCTGCGTGAACTGACCGAGAATCGTGCCCGTCACATCCTCAACGGGACCCACCTCATAGACTTTCTTAGCTTGGCTCTCGCTCATCCATCCGGCAGTACCGTATGTACCGGCATTTGAAGTAATCATGCCACGGTCATCGACCTCTCTTGCAGAATTGAGGTCTGTGTTCTTCTTGGAAAGGATAACGACGATAAAGGTGATTGCTGCGGCAAAGATAAGCGTAGAGATGATACCGTATCCAGTCGTCAGGGCAAGGACCATTTTACGGAAGAATCCGGACTCCCACTCCCCTGCCATCAGGGCGGCAATGTACCCGCCCGGAAACAGCGCGACGACAAACGCGCAGATAAACAGAAGAATCTGCTGCTCACCTTTTGAAAGCATCTGAATCTTCACTTTCAGTTCGTTCCACTTCGCCATTTATTACTGTCCCTCACTTTCTGTTTCGGCGCTGCTGTCAGCGGCATTCCAGTCATCCAAATCAACGCTTTCCGTGGATGTCTGCGTTTCAATGAGCAGCAGATTTTCTTCTTTGGTGTCATCGAGAGAGTCCGTGACAACATTCAGGATATTATCGGTGTAGGAGAACTCCCAGCCGAGGATTCTCGAAATATCAGAGACCGGCATCACGACATCATCCGCAGTCGGAAGTGCGAATGTATCCGTCCAAATCTCCGGCGGCTTTGTGCTGATAAAATCAAAGGTATTGTTCGAGTTGTTTACATTGAAATACTGGCTGATATTGTAAAGTGCTCCCTTTGCCGGAATAAACGCACACTCTCCAAAGGTTTCAGGGACAGCCAAGAGATGCGCTGTCGTATCATAGTCCGTATTTGAATCGAAGGCTTCTGACAATGCCCGCAGGGAAACGCACATGCGCCCGTCACTGTTGATGGTGTATTTGAGGTCCGGGACCAAAGACCCATTAAGAATCACGCAGCGAATCGGCGCATCCATCTTTCCTTGCAGGATAGCCTGCCCGTTCTTGCGGTTCTTGACAGCCTGGTCGTAGCTTTCTTTCGTCTTGTAGATGTAGATGCGCTCGCAGGAACCTTCCTTGCGAAGCTGTGCGAAATCTGTAGGGTATTCGATTTCGTTGGTAAGGTTATCGATGTCATAGACTTCTTCACCAGACACGATGCATTTCTGTAATGTTCCATCAGAATACAGAGCAGCATCATTGCCGGTATCGGTCGAGGCGGGAGTCTCTACATAGTTGCCATTCTCATCGATATACCCGGAACTGCTTTCTACATACTCATCCGTGATAGTGATTTCTTCTCCTGTGTCGGATTCGGTACTATCGGAGTCATTGTCCGAAGCAGAAGGAGTATTGCTAAGATTCTGCGTATTGCGGATATAAACGGTATGTCCCGTTTCAAGGGTAAGACCCTTTCCATCTGCATCTGTATAGGGAACGAGATTCTTAGCCTTTACGGCGGACTCGTATTCCTTATACCGATAAGTGCCATCCAGATACTTGTATTCCATATACCCGTTCTGAGCACAGTTATTGGGAGACTCAGCCGTAATCGGCGTCAACACGATTTGCCCGTTCTCCATCTTCACGCCGCCCGAAGTATCTACATCTCCGGTCACCTCAGGGTTTCCGGAAGCAGAATCCGATGCCGCGATAGACGGGGTCGGAACCGGATTCGAGGTCGCCTCATCCTCTGCCTTGTTTCTGCATCCTGACAAGCAGGTGCAGATAGATGCCGCCGCAAGGCTTACAGCGGCCATTTTCTTCAAGTTCTTTTTCATCAAAAATCCCCACTCGCTTTGAGTGGGGCCTCCGTTTCTTAGTTGCTCATATATGCCTCAGGATTGACCTGCTGTGTACCGTAGTACATTTCAAGGTGCAGATGCTCACCTGTGCCGCCGTGCGAACTGTAACACAATCCGCTCCATCCCGTCTGACCGATAACAGCACCGGCAGGAATCGTATCACCAATCTTCCATGAAAATCCCGGTGACAGATGCTGATACAGTACGAAAACACCGCCACTGCTCGATTCACCGTAATACACGAAAACGAAATTTCCTCGCTGTGCGTTGCCTTTTGTCTGGGTAACGCCGTTTGCAAATCCTGTCTGGGTTCCGATAACGATGCCCTGTGAGGGTGCAATGAGCGAATACATCACGGAAGGCGGGACGATATCGGTGCCGTTATGCGCAACACCACCTCGAATCGCGCCGAGATGCGAAGAAACCATACCCTTCCATCCTGACCATGGCCCGCCAATAACGCTTGGTGCATTAAACAATGTATCGGCTGGATGAGATGCATAAAACTGCGTAATCAAACCTTTCAGGGTTCCGCTGATGACCATACCGCCAGTGCCGCCGCCCATGCCGGGATTCGGTGCATCCGGGTCGAAGTCCAACTCCGCATTATCCTCAAAGTACGCTTCCCGCGCATTATACAACTGCCGCATCGCCTCTACCTGCTCGTTGAAGATGTCCTCATCCGAGAGGTCTGCCGTGCCTGCCGTAGTATTCGTCACATTGAAGTAATCGAGGATATACCGCTTCGCGCCTTCTTTCGGAGAATAATGGTACTTGATTTTTGCAACCGCAATCTTGTACTTTTCGGATTTCTGAACACGCTGCGTTTCCTTGTGCGTGATAAGGTTCCCTAATCTGTCATATTGTTTGTTCCCGTTCTTATCAAGCGTCGGTACATCGACTTCTTCGTCCTCCCACCATGTTCGGGTAGCTTCCGAAACGCGGTATTCTTTATCGAGTTCTACTTTCCAAAGCTTGCTCTTTTCAAGGCTTTTGGCTGCATCAACCATTTCCTTCACATGAAACCGCAAACCGGACTCGTTGCGGGATTTGCAGCTTTCACCAGCCATAACGAAAAATGTCCAGTTCAGGTAATTCTTTGACTCGTACAGTTCCGGGTCCACGGAAGTCAGGATATTTTCAGGCGCAACACCGTCAGCTTCGGCTTGCTTTACCATCTTATCCATTTCCTTGTTTGCAATGTCCAGTGCTGTTGCATTGAACTCCTGATACGCGTCCTTGAAATAGTGGTTCAGCACCGCCACCATCACATTTGATGTGCTCGTGTACCCGTAGAACACCGGGTCATCTGCAATCGCCAAATCATCCCTATAGGATTTGCTGGCATCACCAAACTGTCCGGTCGTCACAAAGGTCAGAAAATCATCGACACCCGCTGAAAGCCTCGCTTTAAAATCCTCCCAGCCGAGCGTTACGCTATCTACGGATTGACCGACCGCGCTTTGCACTGACTCTGCAATCGAGCCCGGTAACTGAACCACAAAGATGACACCCATCATTGTGATAAAGAACGGTATCATGAAAAGTACAAGTGCGACCAGAATGATTTTGAACGTTGTTTTTGGATTTTTGATTGCAGTCGTTACAGCACCAACATAGTTTCCGCTCGCGATTTGTCCGGCGGCTTTCGATACGGCCTTCGCATCCTTTTGCGCTTCCCTACCGGCGTTATAGACATCGGCGGCTGTCTTTGCCATTTGCTTGGCATCGCTTACTGCACTGTCGGCCATATTGCCGGTTGAGGAGGCACCGCCTCCGAATCCTGCCATATTACCACCCTCCTTACTAATAAGTTTCTTACCACTTTCTGCCGCACCCAATAGCTGCGTTACCGCCTTGCGCCGCGTGGAGGCAAGTGATTTTGCAAGGCACGGCATCGGGTATTACCCCGACACCGAAAGGCTTACGCCTTATTTCTTGTATCAGCGTTTGCGCTTATAGTCGCCCATACCGCTGAAAGGGTTGTGTTTCTTATCCTGTTTTCCGTGGCCATGAGAATCGCGTTTCTGGTCATCGTACCGCTGGAAATGCGGCTGGCCATTGGAATGCCCGTTATAGGGTCTCGGTTCGGAATTCTTGCGGGATTCCTGACGAGCCTGACTTCTGCGGTAATCCGCATCAAGGTCCGGTCCTACATTCTCAAAGCCTTCAATGCTGCGGGCTTTATTAGCCACCTCATCGAAGGTCGCGGGGCGAGAGGTTCTCGTTGCAGGGTTCCAAACAGGCTTGATATGAACCACAAACGGAGCGTACTCAGGAACGCTGCCATCGGAATCCACTTTTTGGAGAATCCGCCAAGTCGTCCAACCGTTATCCGCGACTTCCTCACGCGTCATCTGGAACATACCCAAGCTATCGGATTCAACCGTGCCGTTTGTACTGCTCAGGCGCGTAACGCTGGATTGAGAAGTCATATAGGCTTCGGGAATCGGAGGCCGTTTCTGTTCCGCAACCTGTTCAGGCTCGGATTCGTGTTCATGTTCCGCTACAGGTTCAGGCTCAGCCATTTCCTGTTCGGGAGCCGTGAACGAATTGGTTTGCGCCTTGTCCTCGTAATACTCAGACCCGTCCGCAATAGGAACATCAAATGCGGCGTCATCCGTTGCATCGAATTCCGTATCCTCGGTTTCGTCCTGCGTATCGGGTTCATCTGCAGAATCGGGTTCCGATACATCCTCTGCATCGGTATTTTGACCGCCAGAGTAATTCTCGCTGTCATCGTGGCTGTTCTGTGTATTAGATTCAGACCCGGCTTCATCGACCGTCTCAGTCACCGCACTGCCACTGCTTTGCTGTTCTGCAGCTTGCTCGACCTGAACGACCTCTGTCGCAGCGGTTTCTGTCTCGACCGTGGTTTCAGGTTCAGGAGGCATATCGCCTTCCGAATACCCGGACCCACCGGTCTCCCCTACCGCATACGGCAAGCCATCCGCCGCAGGTGCTTCAACCGTTTCGGAAGAAGTGCCGCCGGTTTCAGAAGTAGGCGTATCCGTGCTGTCATTTGCGCTGCCAGACGAAGCCGATTCACTGGAAGAACCGGTATTGCCGGAAGATGTAAGAGCAGATACAGAAGTACCAGACCCGGAACTGCCGGAGCCGGACGGAGCATGAGCGCTCTCGCCGGACGCAGGTGCAGAACCGGAAGAACTGCCAGCGCCGTTGCCGAAACTGCTTCCGGAGTCACCAGAGGGCTCAGAACTGCCCGTATCAGAAACGGGTGCCGGTGTCGCAACATTGGTTGTCGTAGCACTCTCAGCCGGTGCAGATTCAGGCACGGCGCTCGCCGTATCGGCAGCAGCACTCATAGTACCACCGCTGCCCTGTGCAGGAGCAGAACCGCTTTCCTGTCCGTTTGTGTTCGTAGGAGCACTGTCAGACCGTCCAAGCGTATCTGTGCCGCCAGCGCCCGGAACATTGCTTACGCTGCCAGTACCGGACGATTCACTATGCGTAGTACCCTCGTTCGGTGTTGTTGCATGCCCGCCAGCAGACGAAGAATCGCTTTCAGAAGGAGCCGAAGCCGTTTCCGGAGTAATTTGAGTAGCAGGAGTCGTAGCTGTCGAAGGAGCAGATGCAGTCTCACCGCTTTCCTGCGTAGATGCAGGTGCGGTTGCAGGGATAGGAGCGGTAGGAGCAGACGCCTCGTGATTCACAACAGGAGCCGTTGCACCGCCATTGGTTGTACCGCTGCCGGATTCAGGCGCAGAGACATGAGTCGGAGTAGTAGGAGCAGGTGAAGCGGGTGCCGAAGCCGCGCCGCTTTCGGTAGGAGTTGTAGGTACAGAACCCGGTGCAGACACCGTAGTAGAAGCAGGAGCGGATACCGGATGAGCCTGTCCCGTCGCCGTGCCGGCCACAGCCCCAGCTGCAACGCCTGCCGCAACCGCAACTCCAGCAGAACCGCCAGAGACCGGTGCAGTAGGAATAGAAGCAGAAGGAGCCTGGGCACTCACAGAACCAGCGCCCGCTGCGGGTCTTACCGTAGTAGGAGCCGTGCCGGAACCAGGTACTGTAGAACTCTGTCCAGATGCCGTACTCGGTGCAGGAGTAGTTCCGGGTACGCTTGTAGGAGCGTTTGCGCCGGTAGTCGAATCAGGTGCCGTTGCGTTGACAGCAGGCGTTGCTGCCGTCTCAGGTGCGGTACTTGCAGGCATGTTGTTTGCAGCCATACCGGGCACATTCGCCGTCTTAGGCGCATTCGCAGTACCCGGCACTGTACCACCAGAAACCGGTGCCGCTCCTTGCACAGGAGCATTCACGGTATTGGTTGTGGGATTTTGTGCGGGTGCAGGAGCAGGAGCCGTCACACCGGAAGCGGGTGTTGCACCGCCAGCAGATGTAGGCTCTGCCACCTTGCCGTCAGCACTCTGCGTTGCAGGAGCCGATGCGTTTTCACTTGCAGGTACAGGCGCATCCGCCTTGTCACCAACATCCTGAGGAGCATGAGTGACCGCTTCTTCACCAACGGGTGCAGGTGCATCCACCTCGCTGTCCATATCTTGAGGTACAGGGGTCTGAGCAGTTTCGGCAGTAGGTGTAGTCGCCGTCGCATCCACACTTTGAGGAGCAGGAGCAGACGCTTCTTCACCAACAGGCGCAGGTGCATCCACCTTGCTGTCCACATCCTGAGGTACAGGAGCCTGAGCAGTTTCAGTGGCGGGTGCAGTGGGAGCTTCATCCGCACTTTGAGGAGCGGGAGCGGACGCCTCTTCGCCAACAGGTGCAGGCGCATCCTCGTTCAGCGGAGCAGGTGCAGCATCCACATCCTTTACGGGCTGTTCATTCGTCTGCGCAGCCGGAGTTTCAGCGGTCTCGGGAACCGGTTCTTCATCCCGAGTAAAGGTGCAGGTAGCCTGAGAGTTCTTGCCATCCTGGTCGTTGCCGATAGCAACAATCAGCGAACCGGCAGGATTACCGTCAGTGCCGTCCGACACGTGCATACCCGTGACATGCCCGCCATCAGCAAGCATCGCTGCCTGTGCGGGATAATACTGGGCATTTTCCTTGATATGGTCTTCCATCGCCTTGAAAGCGTTCGGAGAATTGTAATCCGCGTTACTGTCAGGATTCATCATATCAGCCAGGCGTTCCTTATCGGTCATGCCGATTCGAGTAGCCATCGCTGCCTGCTCCTCTTCGTTTTCTCTTGCCTTATTCAATGCTGCGCTTCCGGTTTCAGCAGACAGAGCATCTCTGATACTGTTTTTGAAGGCATCGTTGTCATCGTTGGCATTGAAATGCTTATACGCGGTCATGGCATCGCTGTCACCAGCCTTGCGACCCTTGGCAATCTCAGATGCAGGAATCGTGAACTGAACCTTGTTGTTCGCATATGGCGTAACATCCTTGACCTTATCGCCAAACATGTTGACGGATTGCTCCGCCTCCCAAATCTGGTTACCGGCCGCATCTTCACCGACCTTGCGAAGCCCAAACTTACCCATTGCGCTGTCTTCTTCCATAACGGACTTGCCGTTGGGAGCGACCTGCATAGAGTCGTATTTCTTAGCCCCGTTCACATCGAGCAAGCCTTCCTGCGTATCGCCGATTTCGAACTCAGATTTCTCGGAAACGCGGTTTTTCTCATCACGCTTGACAGCACTAGCAAGGAGTTTGCCGTCCTCGCCGATTTTAACGCTTTCGACATGAGCATCATCATCGAGATGTCCGGCACTGCGCAGCTTATCTTCAAGCACCTGCTTGTAGGCATCGGTGTTATAGGAATCAGCATTCAGAGCGCCGCTTGCCATCTTGTCCGCACGGTCGTACATCGTTTCCTTGCCAAGCACGGCATCAGCTTTCATCTTATCTGCCATGCTGGCGTTATTGACATACCCGCCGTCCTGTGCAGAGGTTTCGCCGCCGTTCATGAAATCTGCAAAGCTTTTAATCGGCTCAACACCATTTGCCTTACCAATGTTTTTCCCGGCATCCCACATGTTCTTGCCGACACCGGCTACATGTCCAGCGACAGACGCAACGCCGCCGAAGACATTGCCGATACTCCGAAGCACACCGGAAGCCTCACTGATGGGGTCAAGTCCTGTCGTTCTGGTGATTTTCAGTCCGGCAGTCTGCATCATGTCATCGAGACGCTGTGCGATTTTCAGAAACGCATAGGTGATAAGTCCCCACTTGACCATCTCGGTATTAGAAGCACCGAAAAGACCGTTGTTCAGGGCAGTTCTTGCAATACCCACGACCCAGATATTCAGAATCAGCAATACACATTGAGACCAGAACATCTGCAGCCAGCTTCTCGCGGTATCTTTGGTGTTTTCGCTTGCCATTGTCGCAAACGCCAGCGGGGAAAGGTTGATGGTGAAAATACAGATGATATAGCGTTCAGCGCATTCAAGGACCAGCTTAATCAGGTTCCACCAGATAATCAGCATCAGGGCAAGCACTACGATAAGCGTTGCCAAAGAGTTCAAGTCGAATGCTGATGTGATTTCGCCAAGTCCAGTCATGTCTGAGCCGACACCCGAGAACGAGAATGTTCCGCCCACGTCCGAAACGCCTTCCGTCAACGCCGAGGACAGCGGAGCCACGATTTCATTAAAAATCATGGTCAGGAAAGTTTTTCCGCATATCACCATTACGATGCCAAACACCGCATTCCAAATCAATTTCGGAATCGACTCTACCTTTTCGCCGTGCGCAATGTTGATAAGATACGAAATGATATGACAGCAGATAAGAACACCCGCAATCATGTACGCGATAATGTTAATTGCCTGAATGAAGAAATTGCCGATGTTGTTACCGCTGTCAAATCCGGGTACAAAGCGGGATACATCCGCTGTACTCATCGTTGTAATTTCCAAAAGAGGTTCCAGTACAATATCAGCGGCATTCAAAAGACCTTTGGCAATCACCGTAACGACAAGCCCAAAGAAATTCGTAGCAATATCGACGGTTCCGGCAAATGCAATGCATACCGACATCAGGCATCCGGCAACTGCGGCCAGCATCGTTCTTCGAATCAGGTTCTTGTTTCTTTTCTGATTCACAAGAGAGTTAATCGAACTCACCTTCTTTCCAAAACAAAAAAGGCTCGCCCGAATACATCGAGCAAGCCCTTCGAGCCGAAGCTTATTGACCGTTAGCCAAGTTCAGCATTGACCTGCGAACCCAGTTCATTGGCAACCTTAATCAGGCCCGGAACAGCGGCAGCAATGACAACGATGATGGCGGTCGTAATCAGCCGCTTCTTATACATCTGAACATCCTTGGGGTCGCTGCTCAGAAGCATACGGACCAGGAAGTACAGGAAGACAGCAATACCGATAGGAACAACGATGTTGGTCAGGCCCTTAGAAATTGCGTTGGCAACAGAGTTACCGACATTGAACACCTTGTTAATGGCGCTGGTAACATCTGCGTATGCGAACATAGTGCTCATCATCGCAGCAGTACCCATTGCGCAGGCGGTGTTCAGAGCCATCTGCATGTTGCGAATCGGATTACGCTTCTGCAAATCATTATTGCTCATGTCAATTTTCCTCCTTCCCTGAAAATATAGCTATATTTTTCGCAGAGCCAATGAGCTGCGCTCTTTTAAGGAACCCAACCCATTAACTCTACAATATCTATTATCCGCAGTTCGCATATAGGGGCAACAGGCTTAGATTCGTATATTTGGAGTGTTCTTCGCACAAACAAAAAAGGCGGAACCATCCAAAAAGGAAGGTCCCGCCGATGCTTACATGTTTCTTAGACGTTTGATAATTCTCGGTCCTAAGAGAGATTTGCGGCCCTGTGTACGGGTCGTGCGCACTGCTTTTTTCAGTGCTTCTTCATCACCAATCATCACAAGCTTTTTCTTGGCACGGGTGATTCCTGTATAGTACAACGGCTTTGTCAGCATCGGACCATACGAAGAACTTACCGGAAAGATACAACAGGGAAACTCACAGCCCTGAGAGCTGTGTACGGTAATTGCATAAGCCAATTCTACATTTTTCATATCATTGCTGTCATAGGTCAACACCTCATTTTTAGAATCGAATAGGATACATACCCGAACGCCGTCATCATCTTTCAGGATTTCCTGAACAGTACCGAGGTCACCGTTGATGACTGCCTCCGTGTTTTTGCGCTGAATTACGCGGTCGCCTGCCATGAAAGTCTGGTGGTTCACCTCATAGAAAGGCTTGCCATCGGTTTTCGGATTGACAGCCGCTTGAATCTCTACATTCACACGGTTCTTGCAAAGATACCCGGTCGGCGTACCTTTATCGTAGTGTGTGGGAGTCAGAACGATTGTGCCTTGCATCCCGTATTGCGCCACACCTTTGCGGTACTCCTCCACGATAGTCTTCATGATTTTATCAGCTTCGGTCTTTTCGTCCGGGTCAGTCACCGAGATGAAGTTGAACTCATCGTCAAACCTCAAGTTTCGGGTCATGCCGGAATACGCACGGTTCTCGCGGATTTTAATGGATGCGTCCGTAATGGTAGAGGTACTCCCCTGCCGATAGTTGACATCGAGGCGCACAGTCTTGATAACGCCGCACTCAATCAAATCGCGAAGCACATCGCCACGGGAAACCGGAGCAAGCTGGTCAGTATCACCGAGCAGAACGATTCTCGTAGAGGGACTGTTCAGAACGGCATCTACTGCAAAAGCAAAGAGATGTTCACCGACCATACTCATCTCATCAATACCCACGAACCCGCAAATCCTGCACTCGCCTTGTGCCTTGAATCCGCTCGGATTATCCGCAGGAACAAGACCGCAGGCTTTGTGAATCGTTGCCGAGTTCATACCGGTGCTTTCTGCCATACGTTTAGCGGCAAGACCCGTAGGAGCCATCAAAAGGATATGCTCACTCGGCCATACCTTATGGTACACATCCATGATAGCCAGAAGACAGGTCGTCTTACCAGTACCGGGACCGCCCGTAACAATCGAGATTCGATATTTGAGGTTCTTGACCGCCTCTGCCTGACGCGGAGAGAGAATGATAGAGTTCTCTTTCTGCCACTCGAGAAAGGCGTTTTCTATTTCCTTTTCCTTCGTAGGCATTTCATTTGCGAGAGCCGCGACCTTCGCCGCCATACCTCTTTCAGCAATGAAATCCGTCTTGTCGTAGTAGTACCGGCCTTGTCGGACGATATCATAATCAGCCGCCGTTTTCGCAACAGCATCCGCAATCGTCTCATCCGACAGTTCCGGCACGAGGGCTTTAAGCTGCAAGAGCATCGCACTGCCCTCGGCACACATATTTCCGGTCTTACTGCAAGTCCTTTTCTGTGCTTCGATAGTCGCGGCACGAAGTCTGCGTTCGGAATCCGGCTCCTCGCCCATCGACATTGCGATATGGTCTGTGGTCGAAAAGCCCAGCAGACGAACCAGCTTATAAGGCTCGCTTTTGAGAACCGTAGTTGCCTCATCGCCGTACGCTTCCACGATTTGGTTGATGACCGATACCTCCAACTCAGCCTTTCCCAGAAGAATCTGGACATCGGCACGCACCAATGCAGACAAGCATGCGGCATTGATGTTTCCGAGCATCTGTTCGGTCATTTTCGGAATATCCCGGAGTCTGCGCGGTTTATGAGCGCAGATATCAAGGGTCTCGTCTCCGAATTTATTATAAATGGTCTCGGCAGTGACCTTGCCGACACCCTTACTGCTGTTCATCAGGAACTTGATGATTTCCGCTCTGGTTTCGGGCATCGACTCGGATGCCTTCTCCGCAACGAAAATCTTCTCGTCTCCTTTTGTGCCATGCGTATCCTTCTCCCAATGCCCTTCCAGATTAAAGGAAATCTTACCAAGCAGTTTGGCTGGCAAGTGATAGGAGGACACCTTGAACAGTGCCGTCGTCCCATATTTCTGGATATTATCGGGGAACGCTTCTGCCTGTTTCGTATAGTTTGCCGTGAACAAGCAGACAGAATACGCATTTTTCGTGTCGTGTACAACGCGCATCACCTTGTTGACACTGCACTTATTGATTTTGACTACTCCGTTCATACAAAAATACTCCTATTATCGTTAGCTGCTCAACACCTCCAAGCAATGTGGGTAATCCAGACGCATGATGTTCCCGGCAATGCCATTCTCCTGAATGTCATCGACCGAAATCATGTATGCGGATACATCCGAACTGTACTTGTAGTAGTTCCAGACACTGTTCGCGTCAGAATTCTTCGTGACAACATCCGATGGGAAATGCATCCACATCGCATTCTCTCTTGCCAGAAGGAAATACTGACCCGGACCGTATTTCCGGATTTTCTTAACGCAGCCTGTGATTTCTCTGTCGTAGCTTTGAACACCATCACAGCACCGCGACACGATTTGCTCCAAAGCTCCGAGAACTGTTTTCTCATCCTTCAAAGCACCGGTCAATGGTTTCAGCATCTTGTGTTCCATCGCCTTCTCCACCGTTTCAGCGTCATTTGTTCGTCGCTGCTCGGCAGAATTTCTGTTTATAGTTGTGATTTCATTTTTCATTGATTTATCGCTCCTTTTCGATGAAAAAAGCAGCCATCCGAATACGGACAGCTGCTTTTACACAGATTGTTAATTTGTACGAGCCTTTTTTTGCAAAGACCCCGAATTTTGCTCGGGTAATGTTATCTATCGTACATTTACTATTCTACGCAACTCGCAAGGCGCGTCAACTAAAAATCTCTTCCAGTTGCTCACACATACTCTGCTCGATGCGGGGAATAGACGCCACATTCGGGATGTAGCAGAACGGAACATCATAGCGGTTGCAAATGGTCTTTCCTTTATTATATAGAGCGTGAGAGCAGGAATCGACCTTGAACATCACGATATCGGCGTTCTGAATCTGCTGGTCACAGGTCCCAAGCATATCCTTTGCGACCAAAGACGCATCGGGATGCGCTACCTGAAACTTCTTCATCAAATTCTCGTTGCCGCCGACGATAACGACCGTGTGCTGTTTTAGTAGAGCATCGAGTGCCGCAGCATAGTCTTTTGCTTGTACTTGTTGTACAGGTTCCTGTCTTTCTTCCTCGGCCTCACACACTACCTCTGCCTCTTCCGGTTCCGGAATACGCTCCATCAACTCATCGATTTCCTTGTACGCCGTTTCCAACTTACTGGTAAGGGCGTTTTCGCGCTTCTTGCTCTGGATGAGTTTTTGTTCAGCGGCGTTTTCGGCTTCGATGGCTCGGGCGGCATCGGCTTTTGCCTTATCGAGCATCTTTTCCAGTTCCTCGATTTTCTTCATGAGTTTTTCGGAATCGGAATTTTTTGTATTACCGAAAAGAGAATCCGAGAGCGAACTCTGAATTTCTTCCTTGTATGCCTCACTCAGATTTCGGAACGACAGATACACCGGCACCATCATATTATAAAGGTTGATGAGCTCGATGGTCGCAAGACCCGAATCCTCATCCGCCTTAATGTTGCCTTTCTCATCGACCTTGATATGCCCATCATCAATCAGCGAGAACATATCCCCGAACTTCACTTTCCCGTCCATTTCTTTCGTAAAGTTCAAACTCTTGGCGACAGCTTTCTGGGCATCAAGGAACTTCTGCTTCGTGATGGTCTTGTCGTAGTTGGAACAGTTCGAGACACCGGCATCCAGCATTGCCAGCCCGCTCAACAGTTCAGAATGGCAATGTACACCGTAATCCGAGTACGAGAAGATAGTATCCTGCGTACAGGTCCCATCCTCGTTCTCTACAGGGATAGTTCTGGTCCGGGACCCCTGCATAGCGGCAGTTTCAAAATCCGAAAAATTCTTCTGAATTGAAATTCCGTACTTCATGAGAACCTTCTGCTGGTCCGACATCGGGCTGGTGTTCTTCCGCGTCGAATTGATTTGCGAGAACACTTCACTGAGTCTTTCAAAGGATTTCCGGTTTTGCGGCAGGTAGCTTTCGGGGCTTGCCAGAAGATAGATAGCGAAAACCGCAACATTGCCAAGGTCACTGCCCCAGGTATCCTTGATATACTTGAACGGCAGCTTGGCCGTCGGGTCAGCCATACGCCGATATAATCCGCTGACAACATCAGCCGTGCTCGCATATTCTTTGCCGAACAGCGACAGGAGTTTCGCATAGTCAGCCTCCTTATCGCCGTACATCAGCTGATAGATGACTGCCGTGATTTTCATGGCATCCGGTCTTTTGGCATAGTTGGCGTTTGTCACGCCGTAAATCAGGTCTTCGTCAATGAGTTTTTTGGCACAGCGGCGGTAACATAAGTCCCGCTCATACTCTTCCAAGAACCGTTTCTTGGGTGCGCCGGTAGATTTGCTGATATCGGAGCCTATGACACTGCACCAAATCGGGTCAAAAATCACAGAATCCTCGTGCTTAAACATATTGAACATACATTTTCTCCTTTCAAAAAAGAAAAAACCGCACGGTATAGTGACCGCACGGCAGAATTGTGAATCGTTAGTATAACATGGTATCTATGTTACATTTTCTATTCTATTCAACTCGCACAGATACGCAAGCCAACAAAAAGAAAAAGCCCGTCCTTGCTTAAGGGACGAGCATATATGGGATAGGAGTTTGAAATGGAAGATAACGTGGTATTAAAAGGAGTTGCCTGGGTGGGAATTACTGCTTCTTGTCTTCGTCTTTCTTTTCGAAGTCAGAAGACTTCTTGACGTGTGCATCGTAAGCCTTCTTGAACTTACGAGTGCGGGTCAGCAGATAGACGGGGATAACGAAGGAAAGCAGGATGTTGATGGTGGCGAACAGGATGGTCTTCACTGCCGGGATAATCAGCTTCGTGAGCAGGAAGAAGCAGCCCGTAAACATCAGAGCCACGAGAACGACAGCTGTGAGAATAGCAGCGGCCGTGATGGCTATGTTGACAAAGTTGACGGTCTTGGCGGACTTAACGGACTTGGCATTGCTATTGATAGTCTTATTCATGATGCAACCTCCTAATGGTGCAGAACAAGGTGGTCAAGGACGGATTCCAAGACCAACTGAAATAATTGAAAGAGCATAGCGGTTATGCTCAGTGCCGGGATGAATGTTCGTACTATGATTGGGGTTCAGATTCTCTCACATTTGTTCCAAGTATACTGTCCATAGTCATCGCCAGGCTCAAATACCGGAATTTCGTCTACCCACTCACCCTGGATGCGGGTAGTCTTTGTGACCTTGTCGGCAAACTCTGCAAAAGAAATCCTATGCAGGCATTCACCTTCGGGCTTCTCGAAAAGACTCAGCATATGCCGTTTCACACTGGCGTATACCATGTCATCCGCAGAAATGCCCATCATAGAATAGGGGTCGATTGCGTTGCGAACCAGTTCGACTGCTTCGCAGGTGGATATGTTACTCACGATAGTTCTCCTTTCTAAGAGATTTGAGATTCATCGGCGGTAAAAGGAAAGACTCTTACCGGCCATCGTACATGCGAGGATTATATATAAACAGCACACAACGGACATTGGTGCTGGAAATTCTGCAACAAAAAAGCGGGCTCCCTGATTTCTCAGGAAGTCCGCTTGAAGCAGCTTGTAAATAATGGAAGAACTACGAACGACCGGATTGGTTCCGGAGGACAACTTACAAAACCGCAAGTCGTAACTCGTAGGTGAAATGCTATCTATTAACTAATTCCCATTATAGGCGGTTCGCATATCGCGTCAACACCTTTACTGAGGATTTTTGAAATTATTTATTCGCTGCTTTCAGAGTGAAAATTCGGCTTGATTCCTTCTGCGGAATGAGGCAGTCATTGTACGCTTTCGGGTAAAGTGCTTCCAGCTTCTTCATATCGACTCCGGCACGGCTCATACGCGGCGCATATTTCAGCAGCCACCGCGTTCCGTCCAGACCGGTCGTTTCTGCCAAAATACTCGTACCCATCGCAGCAGCAATCGGGACAATCATATCCTTGCACTGTTTGTCGAGCGCTTCAAAGGTCGTCCTTGCAGCATCACGCTCAGCACGTACCTTACTGTACTTGGAACAGATATCGGCAAAAGACTTATCCAGCACCTTCGAGGGAGCCTTCTTGTCGGCATCTCCCGCATACTTGTGAATCGTATCGAGCGCAGCCTCAGGTTCACCGAGCGGTACGGGAGGAAAATGCGGAAGCACATTGCCCATCCAGAAATCTTCACAGCCCTGAATGATACGCATTTCCTCATCGAGGTCGCGTTTAATCGTGTTCGCAATAAGCGTGTCACGGTCAAACATGCAGACCACAACGCATTCCCAGACACCGAGAATCGCCATGTAGGTACGGACCTGATAGATGTAGGGAATCGGGATATTGCCGTTTTCCCATGCAGCCTTGTTGAACGGGCTCGTTGTCTTAATTTCCACAAGGCAATAAGACCCATCAGGCTTACGCATCATACGGTCGATGTTCGCAGTGATGTAGGGTCTGCCGGGCATTGCATAGATGTTCGTGTCGGTGATGATATCGTTGTACGGATACTTCTCAGAAAGCCACGCATCTACATACTCCTCAGAGATATGCCCCCACAGCTTGTTCAGGCGGGATGCGGAACTCTCCTCCTCCGGTACAGCAGGAACCTTGCCGGTCTTTGCGTAGTACAAGTCAAGGTTCGTCTTGAAATGATTCTCGCCAAAGATAGCGGAGATATCCGAGCCGCCAAGATGGTCAGCGCGGCGTGCCTGCCACTGGTCTTCCGTCAAGGTACTGGCATCGACCTCGATATCAGGACCCTGATAGTTGTCCGGGTCACAGAAAGCAACTGCTTCCGGGGTCGCCATTGCCATCGCCTCATTGTAGAGGTTTTTTGTGTGTTCCGTCTTGATTTCCCAATACGGAAGATGCTGAGCGCAACCGGCGCTCGATTTGTTTGTGCCGTCATAGCTTGCCATGGTGAGCAAACTCCTTTCATTGTTGATGTATTCAGCGGGTCAGACCGTACAGAAGAATTGCTGCGACTAAAAGCCTAAACAGGTTTCGAGGCTTAATCATCACATATCCTCCTTGCCGGGCATATCCATGGTGCTCCAGAGCGTCCGAGCGCAACGCGCAACGCAATCCGCAGCGGTGAAAATCTTCTTGGCGTCCTGTGCATGGTTACGGACAACCGCCGCATACGCTTCACAGACCGACAGGTAGATATCCATTGCCGTCACATTGCCACTGGCGTGCCACATATCGTATGCGGCCAGTGCTTCGCGGGACTCTTCCTTCGGCATCCCGTACTTTGTCAGGACCCGAACAAGAGTTGCCTTGCCGTAGTTAATCGGAATCGTGCTCAGCTTCGAGATGTCAGTAGCGGCATCGTCGAAATACGCCAGCAGCGCAGTGAATGCGTTGCGGACACGGTCCTCGATATTATCACCGATATGCGGGATAGCGACCTCCTTCGCCATGGGTGCAATCACGCCGCCCATATTGAAGGCAGGAATCAGCCGGACGGCGCTTTCCGCGACATCCGAACTAATCATCACGACCGCAGGTGCATAACCACGGCAGAGTTCCGGCGGCAGTTTCCGGAAAAACTGCTGCTTGTAAGCACTCAGGTCAATGACGACCTGCATCAGTTCATGGGATACATAGGCGCTGATGAACTCGTGGTCAGGCCAGTTCTGCGCCATATACTCGTCCATGATTTCGAGCAGTTCATCGTTGCTGATAGCGGCATACCGCCCGGAATGCACGGCACGAATCTTTTCGTGGCTGAACTTGATACGCGTAGTACCTTTGCGTTCTGCGAGAATGAGGTTTAAAACCTCCTTCAAGCTGCCACGATTGTTCTTACGCAGCAACTCATAGCAGTTCATGCCAATCATGGCTCGTGAGCAGATGTTCCGGGTAGCGCTCTCCCCTACCGGCTTCTTACCGATAGAGGTCGTGAGGTTCAGACCCGCATGCTGCTGGGTATCCAGAATCGCCTCCTCACTGACTTTCAGCTTCTTGGCGTATTCCGGGGCGCAAAGCGGCTCATCGTAACTCGCCTCGAACAGGATGTCCCGAATTCCTTCATCGAGCCACTCCGTTTTGCTTGCATCCCATTTGCAGAAATCAACGAGTTCCTGATACTCACCTTCCTTGAAGGCTTTCTCAGACGCATCGTTGATAAAGAAATCTGGGTTCTGCACAGCAGGATTAACGGTGGCGGTGGAAGAAACGGTGGTGTTGGTAGCGGTCATTGTGTTGGTAGTCATGGTATTTACTCTCCTTTTTGTGTGTTGAAACGCAAAAAGGGCGGACTTCCTGTGATTAGGAAGTCCGCCCTTAAAGCGAAACTATGAATTGTTGTACGAAAGATGTTTTTCTTTCCGTGTGAATGTTATCTATCGTACATCTTTCATTCTATGCAACTCGCACATTTGTGCAAGTCTCTTTTCAATTTTCTGCGGTTTCCGGTGTTGCGTCAGTCTTCGGCGTCACGGTCACAAGGCAGGTATCCGAGAGTTTCCCGTCCTTCGTCGATACCGAAAGAAAAGTCGTGCCCTCAGACACACCGCAAATCGTACCGGCATCCTCATCGTAGGTCGCAACCTTCTCATCCTCAACTGTCCAAACCAAGTCCAGTTTGTTGACCGCATTCACGACAAGGTCATTGTCCATGACTTTCGGGGTCGCCACATTGAATCCCACCGCCTGATTCTCGCCGACCGCCAGCTGAATGTTTCCGTTCAGAACGATTTGCGTGATATCTACCTTATTCTTCTGCGCGGCGTAAAAACTCGACGCGAGGATAAGCGCCGTCATAGCGATAAACGCCAAAACGATGACGACGGGATTTTTCAGAATATGGTTTTTCCCTGCCTTGTTCTTGCTATTTTTCGTAGCCATATTATTTATTATCCTTTCTGCTGTTCGATGTCATTTTCATCCCTGTGCAGCGCTAACGGGATACTGAAATTTACCTTCGATATGATGTTTTTCCTAGGCACGAAATGCTCGTCCCAGTACCTCGAATCGTAGGAGTTGTTTCTGTTATCGCCCATCATGAAATAGGAATCTTCCGGAACATTAAAGGGTCCGAAATCCTCATCATCCGGAGCCTCTCTCAAATACTCCTCCTCGAGCGCTTCCCCGTTGATATAAGTAACGCCGTGTTTGATTTCTATGGTATCGCCCGGCAAACCTACGATTCGCTTGGCGTAGACCTTTGAATCTGGTATATCCCGCTTGAAAAGAACAATATCACCGCGTTCAGGGTCATTCTCCCAATATGCTGCTCTCGTACTGAACGAGAAACACGGTGAAGGCAGAGTCGGATACATTGATGCCGTAGGGATGATGGCGGTCGGGAACACGACCTTTACAAGAATCCATACAGCAACAAAGCAGACGAGCGGGAACGCCCATTCCTGCAAGAATTTCTTTACTTTTCCGGTGTGCTTTTGCACATTGTTATTATTTTCCAAGTCAGTTTCACCTCGGTAAACAGTTGTTGACAAAGGTTATCAGTTGCTGCAGGTAATACGACAGCTGTGACAACAGGTTCTGGTAATCCACCTCAATACCGAGATATTGCAGGATATGATACACGGCATATACCGTGATACCACCAAGAACCAGCGTCTCAAACAATCGATTTACACCGCGAATCACAAACCAGACCACCATAGCAATCAGCGCGATATCGACTACGAGCCGGATATCGCCGGATTCGAACAGATTAGTAATGCTGTTGACAGCATCATTGACGGAAGACATACTATCGCCCCCTTTACAAATGTCTTCAAATTTGATTCTATGCCATTCGCACATTTACGCAATGTCGGCATGAAAAAAGGCAGCACCCAAACGGATGCCGCCTACTATTGAGATTACTGGATGGTCGGGCAGGTGTTGACATAAATCTGCATGAATTCATCACCGTTATACAGATTCACGACGAAGAACCCTCTGGACCCTGCCAGGATATTGTTCTTTGCTTTGTCGTAGTCCGTGTTGTCACGGCGCGACCAGCCGCTCGCCTTCATCTCCTTGATTTTGCGTTGCAATGCTTCAAGGGCTTTCTCTGGCAGATAGGTCATCTCCATACCGCAACCTACGGAATCATACACCGTATACCCGAAATCAGGATACACGACAGCCGCAGGAGCAGGAGCGGGAGCAGGTGCAGTCACAGCAACAGGAACCCGAGTCGGAAGCGCAGAAGTAGCTGCCGGAGCAGGAACCTGTGCATTCTTCTCCCAATACCCCGCATACCGTTCAGGGTTTGCAAGGTAATCCTGGTAATATGCTTCGATTTTCGAGGCGTATTCCAGCAGTTTCCTGCTGCTGACACCCACCGAGATGCGCTTGACCTCCGCGCCGACCTTTTTCTGGTAACCGCCGCGAACATTCTTCTCGCCCTCGGCTTCCGTCACCTGAAACACGAAATCGCTCTTCGCGCCGGGCGCAATCGAGACCTGACGCCACATAACGGGGCGGTCTGCTTTCGCTTCGCTGCCTCCGTTATAGGTGAATACCGGTTCCGGGTATTTGGCTCCCGTTTCCTTTGCCTTCTTGATTGAGCGGGCGCGACCCTTGTCAAGGTCACCTCTGAGAATCATCTTCCCCAGTGCAAGCGCTCCGTCTTCACCATCGAACGGCAGTGCCGCTTCGATATGGCCCAGCTGCTTGCAGCCGTTTTCAAGACCCGTGTGCGAGACAAACGAGACATGAAGTTTACCGATACCGACCCAGTCCATCTTGCATTTCAGGAAACTTTTGGCTCCCTGTACCGCAAAGATGATGTTATCTTCCTCGATTTTGTTATTGGTATTGTTGTTGATAGCCATAGCTTTCTCCTTTTATGCAGTTTTTGGAATAAATGGAACAAATTTAGTAACGGGTTTCGGTGCTTCCTCATCCGGCTTTTTCTTGGGAACAAAGGGTAGGAGGACCTCACCTCGCGATACCGCAAGGTAATAGTCATCCACGCCCTTATATGTCGTTCCCCAGTTGAAGCGTGTCATGGAAATTCCGTATCGAGCAGCAATCGCATACAGCTTTTTCAGTGCATTACGAACATGCTCGTTACTTTCCCTGTCGGAATCAAAAGCATCAATCACATGAGTGACGCCTACGCTTTTCAGATACACGCAGGTCTCTTCCCACTGATTGAAGCAATTCACACCAGCCAATGCGATGTAAGGGTTATGATTACCACTCAAAACACAGGCGATATGCGCCTTTAACGCGCCTTCCGTGATATAAACCGTTTTGGTTCCATCGCATTTCGGCATTACAGAAGGAATCCCGTAACTTGCAATGTTCCTTGCACTGCACCCGTTATCGTAGCCTGACGAGGAGAACCAGAGATACCTCTTATCTCCTCTATCAAACCGTATCTGCATCCCAACGATTTCATTGCGGGAATTGAAATACGGAATGAAGAATCCGGGCTTAGAACAGGCGGCAAATGCTTTTCCGTTCTTCTCATAGAATCCCGGCACACCCTTAAAGGAGATGCCTTTCTTCTTGAGAGCAGCGAAAACGCTCGACCATCGCTCCGGCATAGAACGATATAAACACTTGTCAATCATCTCGTCCGACAAGCCTCGCTTTTTGAGGTTTTCTCTGTGTTCAGGTTTAAGGGTCAGTTCGTTCAGAACGGCTCTGTATACCTTATCGAGTTCCTCATCCGGTTTAGCTTCCAGAACGGGTGCGAGTTCACGTTTCGTAACGGTCGTCTCGCGTACCTTGACAACTGTTCCATCCAAAGCCTGAGCAAAAGCCTTCTTGACCTCCTTCTTGTTGTTCGGGTCAAGACCCGTAAACATGCAATAGAGGTCAATCATGCCGCCGCTGTATGGGCAACCGCTGCAGCAATGAAAACAGTTATACTGTCCTTTGGCTAGGTTCACGCTGAAGTAAATAGGTTGTTTCTTATGTCCGCAAACGCCGTGCGGACACTGCACTTCTATTTCCCCAGCGCGTGTTACTTTTCCGCGAGTCTTGGCACCTACAAGGTCCAGAACTGTTTCCATGGAAAAATTCCACGAC
This sequence comes from Clostridiales bacterium, assembly GCA_019418545.1. Taxonomy (GTDB): domain Bacteria; phylum Bacillota; class Clostridia; order Oscillospirales; family Acutalibacteraceae; genus Heritagella_A. The sequence continues at coordinate 109,268 of DYBQ01000001.1, forward strand.
ACAAGGGACTCCCCCTTTCATGATGATGTGATTGTTCGGGTATAGGCTTTACAGTCCGTTTTCACCCGCATGCTGACCCGCGAACATCTGCGCAGCCACCTGAATCGGCTGACCAGCAAATCGCGGGCTGTCCTTGATGTAGTTGATGACCCGAGCACCGCCGTCTTTCGCCAGCGTATCCTTCATCGTCATTCCGTGGAATGCTCCAAACGGAATCACGAAATTCTCAGCCTCCTCCATGGTCTTGGGAACACCCACAGGAGCGGGTTTCGGAGCCGGAGGAATAGGAATCGGGTTCGGAGCAGGAGTTGCTGCAGGGGCCGGTGCTGCGACGGGCGCAGGTGCGGGTGCTGCTTTCGCTTTCTCTTTCACAGGTACGGGTACAGGTGCAGGGGTAGGAACGGGAGCCGGTGCAGGTGCAGGCTTTGCAGCGGGCTTTCTACCGCGCTTAGGTGCTGCAGGTGCAGGTTCTGCGTTCTGCTGATACTCTTTCGGGACGGGCGGGATAGGGATACGAGTCTGAACACCGGCATCTACCGGCACATCTTCGTCCTCTGCTGCCTTGAACAAAGGTGTAACGCCCTCGATGTAAACAGCATCAGCAGGGGTTCCGAATCCACAGTTACCGAGCGCCTTGCGGATAGCGGCAGTTCCGGCGTTCTGGACATAGTCCTTACCGAACTGCTCCTCGCCACGATAGCGGGTCACAAAGGCATTCGCCAGAAGATTGCCGTCATTGTCATAGACACGCCCCTCGACCGTTGCCATCTGGTCGTTCATACGGCTCAGGACCTGTTCCAGGCGACCGTTGGGATATTTCAGGCGGAACCAGAGCATCGAGAACTCTGCCTGCAGATACATCCGGCCATTGCCTTCCGTATCCTGATAGCACGCCGTCACCATATGCGGGTCGAAACCTTCCACGGCATTGATGTTGGCAAGAACGCTCAGAGTTTTGTTGCGGAGAGCTGCCTCCTGTTTTGTGTTTTCAGTCATTATACTTACTCCTTTTTTGTGTTGAGACGCAAAAAGAGCGGGCCTCCTACGATATAGGAAGTCCGCTCTTCAAGCGAAATTGTGAATGTACGAAAGGCAAAGAGCCCTTTCGATATGGAATGTTATCTATCGTACAATACCAATTCTATGCCGTTCGCACGAATATGCAAGTGAAAAACCCAAAGAATCAGCAAACAAGAAAAGCCGCCCACCGAACAGTGGACGGCATATATCTGCCAGAATTTTGTTGAAAATCTTGGCAGCATCTTCTTCCTACATGTCAATATCGAACAAGTATCATTCTATGTCATTCGCAAAAAAACGCAAATACGAAAACAAAAAGTACCGCCTGCCAAAAGACAGACGGTACAAAGGACTTATACGAGATTCTTCTTCACGATATTGCAAAGGATTTTGGGCATCGCGTCCAGATGGCTGATATCAAGGAAGTTGCTGCCAAATTCCTCTTGGATTCTGGGCTTCGAATCACCGATACCGGCTCCGATAACCATTACACCGTCATGCTGCAATTTCTTGATGACATCACGAACCGTTTCGCCGTAACCTCGTCCAGAGCAGCCGTCAGTGCTGACAATCAGAATCTTCTTCTCGGTGGAATCCTTCATAAGCTTCTTACCCATGTACTTCATAGCCGGAACCGTAGGAGTACCGCCACGACTAGCCATGCCAGTCGTGCGATACTTGTCCTTACCGTCCACATTCTTGTCAACATAGGTAATGATATCAACACTCCCCGAATATCCACCGGTAGTGAACCCGCAGACATAACAGGGCAGTTCCATCCGCTCACACAAATCCTGCAAGATGATAGCAGTGCGAACCGAAGCGGCAATCGCTTCATCGGACATCGAGCCGGACTCATCGCAGAGGTATCCGACAGCCAGACGCGGGTTATCGCGGGGAAAATTCTTACGGCTGAAAATCTTGCCATCCTGATGGTAGGCAAGACGCGCTTCAACCCGACTTCCCATCGGCAACCCGGCGACAGCATCGTCATTTTCCTCATCACGAATCGTCGTTTTCAGACGGCGTTCGAGGTTTTTCGTGACCGAGAGAAGCCCTGCCGATAACCGATTATAGGTATCGATGTTCGACTGAGGTACTTCCGCTGCACGACGGACACTAATCTTCGTGCCAATCTCGCTGCCGATTTTTGCGCCTTCCTGAGCCAGCTGATTGTTGGCTTCATTGTTTGCCTGAGCCGTTGCGATTTCCTGTTTACGTGCCTTCTCGATAGCTTTGATATCGCATTTTGCAGCAGACAGGTCAGATTTTCCGGAATTTGCGCCGGGGGCATTAGCAATGCTGTTGCTGTTGCCGTTGCCATTTCCGTTTGCATTATTGCCGGAACCCTGCTTACCGCTTTCGCGTTTCTTGGCGTCTTTACTCTTACTCGCCTGATTCGTGATGCTATTGCTGTGCCGGTCAGGCAGGTTGTTTACGCCAACATTCTTTGCAGCCTGCTCAATCTGTTTGACGGCTTCTTTCAGCGCCTCAGAGAGCTGCTCTGCGGTCATAGAACCGACACTCTTACCGTTTCCATTCCCGTTACTGGAATTGTTCTGAGCGTTGCCGGAGCCGTTCTGAGAGCCGTTACCGTTCTGGTTGGGGTCACTCTGCCCATTAGAGCCGTTCTGCTGTCCCTGAGAGTTCTGGGGTAAACCGAAACCGCTGTTGCCGGGCTTACCGTTACCGGAGCCAGACGACTGCTGATTCTGCTTTTCAGAATTTTTTGTCAGCATTTCCTTGAACAGCGGATACAGGATGCAGCAAAGTTCATTGACACCGCAAAGGCGTTTCTTAACATCGCGCTCGCACTTCACATCGTCAACGACTTCCATGCACGCATCGAAAATGTCGGAATACTGTTCCGGCATATCATCGACCATTGTGATGTCGTACTTTGCATACATCAAAACCTGCTGGAACATCGCGGAATAGGCACTGCGCCCGGCTTTCAGGAATTCTCCGAAAGTGCTTGCCATAGAGAGCATTGCATCATTGGTGGTGCAAAGTTCCGTAGTCGCAAGACCCTTGTACATTTCCTTGATTTCCCGCTCGATGAATCCATCCTCAATGGCATTCTCAAGCCGACCGGCGATAGCAGCAAAGGATTTGCTGAACTCTTTCTTGCTGAGAACCTGTGTCAGTTCCGCGCCGTCCGGGTCCTGCGCGTGGTCGGGTACTACCGGCCACCAGTTACCGTTGCGGAGAGCACCCAGCCACATATCGATGGTCTTGAAATCCGTGAACAGGACATGTGCGGTCTCATGAACGCGGAGCCCCTGAATCGCATAATGACGCAGTTCACGGTTCGGGAAATACTTTACCAGTGAATTGTTCACGCCGATAATCATAGAATCCCCATTCGTACAGGCGGTCATATTCTCGTCCGTACTCATCATGACGACCATATCATTGATGCGTTCTTCCTCCTGCTCCTTGGTTATGTCGTATCCGAGCGTACGAAGATAGGTGCAGGTCCCGCAAATCAGGTCCTTAACACCCTGTTCCGTAAAATCGCGGTACGCCTCAGAGGAAAAGAATGAGAGGTCATCCGTTTCCGGAACCTTTTCAGCCAACTGCGCAATTCGGTGACTCCAATACTTGTTATCATAAGCACTCATGCGTTTTCTTCCTTTCTGCGTCCCTTGCGGCTATATACCGTTTTCGGGGTCTGTACACGTGTGTAGGGTTTGACGCCGTTCCAGCCAGAGCGGGTTTTTACCTCACTGACATTCACAACAATCATCTGCTTCTTCTTTTTCTTCATATTTTATTCTCCGTCATCACAACTTTGTAAATCTCGATGTGTAATAGGCATCATCACCGATAACAGCATTTTTACAGACAATCGCATCCTCTGCAACCGTAGCGTTATCCATAACGATTGCATTTTCCTTGACAAGCGCATTGTCACAGACAAGCGTATTATCACGACAGATTGCGCCATCCTCGATGCAAGCCTTTCCGCGAGCAATCGCGTTATCCTGCAAAATGCCTTCACACATCACTTCATCGGCAACGAGAGCGTTGTCCGTAACACCACCGTTCCCAAAAACCACAGCATCGTCATCTATCCAGCACCGTCCGTCCTGAGAGAGATTCAACGCACTTTCAATCCAGCCTCCGGGTTCGCCCTTCTCGACGATTCGCCCGTCAACTGTCTCAAAATTCTTCGTGGCTACAATACGGTATACGCGGTGTCGTTTTACGGTTTTGCACATACCCGTAATGTTGTATTTTATGCCATCTACAGGCTTGGTTTTTGGCGATATGGATGTTCGCCCCGCGAGATAATCCCGGGTCTTATCCGTGTATCCGTGTTGGATTCGCGTGTTATATACATGCTGCCATTTACTCATCGGATAGGTCTTGACGCTACCCGTAGTGCCGATTCTGCCGTAATTTGCAGTAAAGGTACTGCCGCCATCATCTTCGGTCATGAGGTAAAATTTTCTTGCGCTTCCGGCTATCTGTTCAAAATAAACCAGACGATTCATTACATTCACTCCTTTAAAATTTTAAAATCAAAGCCATCCCCAATGATTCAGGGATGGCTTTTGGTTGATATCAGATTTTGTCGATGACAGTTGCCGCCTCATCCGCTACATGCAGAAGCCAAGACAGCGTGTACATCTCATAGCACTGCCAGACACCGTTCGCATTGGCAGGATTCGTGACGCCCATGTGGTTGTTCACAGCGCCGTACTCCTCCTGCGTGAGACGGATACCATGCTCCGTGATACGTTGGCAGGAAAGAGAACCGTGATTGTCGCCGCCCACGCTCTCCTTCGGTGCAAACTGGTAGAACGGAACCTGCTCCCACGCGCCGACACTGTTCTTTCTGTTGCGCATCTCTACTTGGTAGGTAGAAATCTTGCACACATCATGGAACAGCGCAACTGTCATGAGCACATCCATGCTGTACTTGCCGGGCGCATAGAGGTTCGCCACCTCCACCAACCGCTTTGCAACGGTGATAGAGTGTGCGCACAAACCGCCTGCCTGCGCCCCATGAAATTTGGTACTGGCAGGAGCAACATAAAAATCCGTTGTTTCCAGCCATGCCATCATCTCATCGATGCCGGGACGGGTGATGTTCTTTGCCATCTCGATATACTTTTCTTTCGTAGTCATAGTAATTTCTCCTTTTCTGATTTGAAATGCAAAAAGGCGGGCTTCCCTGTTATGGGAAGTCCGCCTTAAAGCGAAATTGTGAATTGTACGAGCATAGAATGCCTTTCGTGAATGGTATCTATCGTACAATTCTAATTTTATGCCGTTCGCATACCTCGTCAAGCGATTACACGCCCGGGTTGCTGATTTTTTGCAGCATCGACAGGTTTTGCGAACCGGACATAGTCAAACAGCCGTGCCCAGTTTTCCGATACATCCGCATCGCCGGTCAGAGATTTGAGATTGTCGTCGATGAAAGGATAGTCGAAAGTCCCAATTCTGAAACAGTCCCGGAACAGCGATACCGTTGCCTTATACTCCATCGTGCCGAAAGGATTTCTGCTGCCGGACGCACGGACCGACATCATATAATCCCCTGCTTTGCCTTTACCCATGACTTCTTCCGGGACTGAAAGTTCCATGAATCCAACTGTCATATCCAGGTTCGGCTTCTCATCCCAGATACGAAACAGCGTTTTGACATCCGGTGCCGTGCTCATATCCCCCCACTTGATTTTCCTGTGGTCTTCCATGAGCAGGTTCCTACCTGCCTCCAAGAGCGCCTCATAGTATGCGCCCATCTCGCTGTCTTCTTCTACCGGAACGCAAACCGTTCTGGTGTCTGCGTAAGTCGTGTCGGGTACTTCGAGGGAAACTTCCGTCGTCATCCAGGCCCGTTCCGGCTGCATGACATCCACATCATCGTAGTCGATGCCATATACCGTCAGGTAATCCCGGACATTCACAATCTGACGGTGCTCCTTGTCCCCGGGAATGCTTCCCATGGCCTCGGCATTATCCAAGGTGACGAACGCAGGCAACCCACTGGCGATTCTGCTGTTGTTGATGAACATGACAGCACCCGCGTCCTGATGGATGTCAAGAACATCCGCTACGATTCCTTCGAGGTCCTTATACTGTTTTCCGTGATACATCAGCAATCCCGCTGACGCATCCACCGCTCTTGTGTTTGGCAAATCATATGCTGCCCACGTTTTTTCCTTTTTCTGCTGCAGATACACTGCTTTCCGTCCGTTTTTGAAATCATGCAATGCTGCCAACCGTTTAAGATAGAATTTCTGATTTTCACTGAACATTGTTTACGCTCCTTCACGCAAAAATAAAAGGCAGACTCTCTTTCGAGAATCTGCCCGGTTTCGGGTTTATGAATGGTAATGAGTGTCTGGTATCTATCGTACAATCTCTATTGTACGGGGTTCGCACAAACGGACAAGGCCCTTTATGCAGTAAGAGGCGGGGTTTTCGGAGTATCCGGAGATTTTTTTGCAGAATTTTTCTCAGCATCGACATCCACGATGAATGACGAGATATCGAATGTCGATGCAACTGCTTTTGCCGCGAACGGCTTGAATGCGACTTTCGGCACAAACGGAACAAAGGAATTTTTCAGACAGGAATTCAGAGTCTGGATATACTGCTGCATACGCTTTGTGGCGCAGGTTTTCCCAATCTTCCGCGTTAAATATTCCGCATAGCAGTCCGTCATGCCGAGAATCGTATCGGCGAGAACACTGTTGCCCTCTGAGAACTTCCTGACATCCTTGACCCATTTCATGAACGCTTTGCTGTTCAGAAGATACGGAATAAGCCGCGCATCCTCATAGCACATCTTCTTCACCATATCCACCGTGAAATTCTCGCCGTATTCACTGCGCCTATGGTTCGTGAAACACGACTTGAACTCGGGGCCCAACTCATTACCAATCATAAAAACACCCTCCTTCACTGTTCTTTGCGCTTTTTCTTGGTTTCCTTGTATTCGAGCAGCTGTTCCGGCGTTGTGAACTTATGCGCCCGCATCGAACTGTAGCACTTACCGCACACGCCACGGCATAGGATTGGGCTTGCGCCGCAGACGATACAGGGTTTCTCACTGCGTTCTTGCTGTTCAGCCCTTGTATGCCCCTGTGACCGGAGTATCGCATTGTTCATCAAAGACCGCCAGCACTTCTTGCAAAGCCCGAAATACCCGGCTTTCTCTGCGCACAGCACGCATTTTCCGTCCCGTCCGCAGCGATTCGTGTAGATAGAACGGATTTGTTCCTTGACCATTGCTTTTGCCTTGTAAATCCATTCTTCATCCTGTGACTCGACCGCCAAATTCAGCTGTTTCCAATATTGATTCCATTCCTGCGGAGTCAGTCTGCATTCCGGCAAAGGCTTTCGATTCCTTCTATCCTGTCGAATCTTGTATCTTGCCATGAAATCACCATTCGGGGTCCAGCACCGAGAGTTCTGTAAAGATGTCTTTGCTGGAATCAATCGACACAACTTTCCAAGCACCATTGATAAGACGCATATTGATAGTAGCCTTCACACGGGCATCGCCGTTCGTGGTGCTGACCTTGATTTTCACGTCCATAACGATACCGTCGTTACCGTCAAGGCGGTAGGTGTATGCGTCAGGATACCCTTCCAGCGTATCGTCTGGGGTCACGGAAACATTCGTTACAGAGGCACCGATAGCCTTTTTGCGGGCATTTTCCTCTGCGGTCGTCACATCATCCTCGTTTTCCAGCGGAGTCGGAACGCATTTCGCGATTTCGTTGGAATCGAGCAGGACATTCGAGAAGTCCGTCTCCCCTGCCCCGATAGACAGAAGCCGGTAAGATTCTTTCAGAACGGCTTCCAGCTTTGCCTGGTATGTCGCTTTCGTATCAACATCAAGGTCTGCGAGCAGGATATGGTTTACCGTGCCATCAGAGGTCACATCATAGACATGCCCGTTATAGTCGCCCATATCATTGGTGATGACATAGGTGGAATTGCTTTCGAGGTCAAGAGCCCGGGGCAGTGTTACCATCCACTCACCCGTAGCAGCGCTCTTAGCCGCATACGAGGAAAGGTCAGTGCCCTCGAAGGTGACCTTGTTAGTAGGTGCCGAGAACGCATAATCCTTGATGACGCCGGTCGGAGGCGTCAGCGCCCAAGCACCATTCACATAATCGACATTCATCGTATAATCAGGCTGCGTATCGGTGGTGACATCCTTGGGTGATTTCATGTAGATGTTCAGAACGGCAGAAGCACCGTCCTTGGCGGAATTCAGGCAGATGGATTTCATCTCTGCTTTCTGGAAAGTCTCGTAGTTATTCACGATGACGTAGCTTTGCAGCTTATCCCCGAAAGTATTCGGAACGCCGAGTGCTTTTGCAGCCGCAGCGGCGTCACCTTTCTGCAAACTGTCCACGAAATCATAGAACGGCTGTTCGTATTCCGTGAGGTTATTGCTGATAAGGCGTTTAAGACCCGTCTGGGTCTCCTCTTCCTGCAGTTGCTGCGCCAATACTGCTGCATCCGAAGCCGCCTGTTCTTCCGGGGTCAGCTTTTTACTGCATCCCGCCATCATACCGACGGCCAGCAACCCCGTCAGCAGACATGCAATGATTCGTTTCATGGTATTAGTCTCCTTACAACGGCATCAGCCAACGGTATTGATGTTGACATTGCCGTTGCTGTCAACCCAATCATTGTCATAGAAAATTTCGAACATATCCTTGATGGTATCGGCTTTGCACAGTTCCTGCCGCGTAGTAGCGTTGCCGTTCTCATCGCGTCCGGACGCATACACGATGCATTTACCGTTCTTATCGACCTCGACATCGACCTTCGCCGTCTCATCGGTTTTGTTGATGTTTTTCTGCAACTCCTTTGCCGCTTCCTGAATAGATGCCAGCATCTCATCATCAGTCAAGGTCACCAGCTGCATAGCGCTCGAATATGTCTCTACCTCAGACGACGCTGCCGGAGCCGAGCTGCATCCTGACAACATGACCAGCGCGGCAAGAGCCGTCGCCATCATCACTTTTACTTTCATACCACACCTCATACAATCAGTTTCAGCAGCGCACCGAACAGTGTATCAGCCGCTACCATGAACAGAGAGGTTGCCGCAACCACAGCCAGAATCACGCTGGTCCGTTTCGTAGTCTCGGCACCACTCAGCCAGGTCACGTTCGACGGATGAATCAGGTTCAAGACCTTCGCTGGAATGTCCCGAACTTTGATTTTCTCTTTAGCTTTTTCCATCACTGTCCCCCCTTTAGAAACGAGCACCGTATACGGTCAAGGCGAGAATCAGCACCGCAATAACCGATGCCGATACTGCCACGACCTTATTCAGTTTGCCGTTATCTTTATTCCGGCGCGTAGCCATGAAATCACTCGCACCGCCAATCGCCGCATTCACACCACTCTTTTCGTTCTTCACAAAGTAGCAGAATGTACTTGCCAAGAGACTCGCTACCAGAATCAAAAGGCCGATAATAAACTCGATAATGCTCATGCCGTTCTCCTTATTCCAAGAATCCCTTATGGTGCCGAACCGTCATGTATCCCTCGATGCTTCTCACAACTTCGAGAGCCACACCTGTCAGAATCATAAGACTGGTTCCGCCGAAAGAAATCCGCACCCCGCTCATGGCGCTGAACACCATAGGCGTCAAAGCAATCGCTGCCAGATAGAAAGAACCGGTAAGTGCCATACGATGAAGCGCCTTATTGAGCATATCCGTAGTAGGCGTTCCCGGACGAATACCGGGAATCGTGCCACCCTGCTTGCGAAGGCTTCCCGCCATCGATACGGCATCAAACTGAATCTCGATATAGAAGAAGTTGAACGCTGCAATCAGCAATACATACAGAAGACAATACAGCCAACTCTCGGTCGTGAACACCGACAATACCGCGTGCAGTCTCTGATGCTTCGTGGCGTCAATGAACATGTCCAGCGTTGCGGGAAGGCTCATGATAACGCCAGCGAAGATGATAGGCATAACGCCGCTCATCAGCAGCTTGATGGGAATATAGGATGCTGCCGGACGTACCCGCTGCGTTCTGGCTGCGTACTGGACCGGTACTCTGCGCTCTGCTCCATCACTGTAGGTCACGAACCACACCGCCGCGAGCATAGCGACTGCTGTCAGAATTCCAATGAGAGAGTATAGCCATTCCCCCACCTTGACCTTGCCGACGACATTCGTAACGATAGAGTTGATATCGCTCCACCGTGATACGATACCGGCAAAAATCAGCAGTGACACACCGTTTCCGATACCGTATTCATCGATTCGTCCGCCCAGCCAGACGGAAATCTGAGACCCGGCGAGGAAGGTTGCGATGATGACAATGGCTGCAAAGATACCACTCTTACCAGCCGTGTACTTCAAGGCACCGTAATTGCGGAGAACGAAATAGTACCCGACACTCATCACAACTGCCATCGCAAGAGCGATTCGCTTTGTGTATTCATCCAGTTTATCCTTGCCGGTCGTTTCCTTCTGCAAGGCTTCCCAGCTGGGAAGCGCCACACACAACAGCTGCGTGATGATGGATGCGTTGATATACGGGCTCACGCCGAGCGCAAAGAACGCACTTCTCGAAAGCGCACCGCCGGAGAGCATGTTCATGTACCCGAAGATACTGTTGTTCGAGAACATCGCATCCAGAGCGGTATTCGACACGAACGGAACCGGAAGGCAGCAGCCGAGCCGGAACGCCAAGAGCAGAAGAAGCGTTACGAGGATTTTCCCTCGCAGTTCTTCAATTTTCCAGATAGCTTTCAGCTTATTCAATGTTTTATCTACCTCTTGTTGGAAAGCCGCTTAGTGCTTTGCTTTGTTATCGTCGTTCTTGGGCTTATCCATGTATTTCTCGATTTTCGGGTAATTCTTGTCACCCGGCTTAACGGCATCCGTGCCCGGGACATCGTAGTGAACCAGAGGCTTTTCTGCCTCACGCTCTTCCTTGTCGCCGGGCTTTGTCATCTCGATTTTTGCAGCGATTCTGGCACCCGGCTCGACCGTCAGGACCCCGCACCGGATATACTCACCGATGACCGCTGCATGTTCCCCGAACACATCTTCCTTACAGGTGATATTGCCTTCGATGGCACCATTGACGACAGCCTTCGTATCTGCCTCAATGTTTCCCTTGATTTTGCCGCCGTGCATCTGCAACTCGGCGCATTTCACATTGCCTTCAACGTAGCACTGCTCTCCGACACAGGTGACGATAGCTGCCACGATATCACCCATCACGCGCCCCGCCACCATGACGGCGTCCTTCACTTCGATACCACCATTGATGACGGCATCCGGGGAAATCACGCAGATGCTCTCATGCTGCTTCATCATCTCCTCAGCCGCCAACTGACTCTGGTTTTTCTTCGGCATCATGATTTCGGTGTCTTCCTCAGGATGCATCCGCTCCTCGGCACCATCCCCGACACCCAATGCTTCCATCACCTGGTCGCCGATACTCTGCTTGTGTTCCTCTGCGGCATCCAGCGCAGCGGTATCAGCTGCCAGTTTCTTCGTATTAAATAATTGCATATTCTTCCTCCGATAAATAACGTGTATTTAATACAATCATGACTTTACCTGAAAAACTTGGCATCACCAACCGGTAATGCCAAATTTATGGTAAGTCCTATCCTTATTATCTGCTGTTCGCAAGCGCGGTCAAGATTTTTTCGCAGCGAGCAAAACATCCTTGGAAGCCTGAGTCCGGATTTCCTTATACAGCTTCGGATATTTCAGCATCGTTTCCATGTACATATCTTTGCCGCTCTGTTTCACGCCGAGAATCTGTCCGGTGCCGCGCAGTTCAAGGTCTTTCTCTGCAATCTTGAAGCCGTCCGTTGTCGCTGCCATCGTTTGAAGGCGTTCGTTCTCCTTGTCCTGAGAAAGGAGTACGCAATAACTCTGAAAGCTGCTGCGCCCGACACGACCGCGAAGCTGATGCAGCTGTGCCAATCCGAACCGCTCGGCGTTCTTGATGACGATGACGGTCGAGTTCGGAACATTGACGCCGACCTCAACAATCGTTGTAGAAATCAGTATATCGGCGCTGCCTGCCGCGAACTTATCAATACCAGCCTGCACATCTTTTGCTTTCATATCCCCGGAGATAGCCTCGATACGAACACCGGGATATTTTGCGAACCAGGCTTTGAGATTCTGTGCGGTCGTTTCGACCGACTCTACGCCCGCCAAAGCATCGGAGTCGGAATCCTCAATCAGCGGGCAGATAACATAGCACTGATGCCCCTGCTTGATTTGCTTATATACGGATTCCATGCAGGTATTCTCGTTCGACCAGACGATAGTCTTGACGGGTTTGCGCCCGGCAGGCATCGTATGGATGTTGACGATTTCAGTGCCTTCCCCGTACAGCGTAGTTGCCAGCGTTCTCGGGATAGGTGTAGCGCTCATACTGATATTATGAACGCCTTCCTTTGCTTTCTGCTTAAGACCCTCACGCTGCTCTACGCCGAATCGGTGCTCCTCGTCCACAATCGTAAGACCCAGTTTCTTGAACTTTACCTTATCGGAAAAGATAGAATGTGTACCTACCACAACATTCGCTTCGCCTGAAGCAATTTTCGCGAGCGCTGCCTTCTCTTCCCGGACTTTCATGCCGCCGTGCAGGAACACGGTAGTGTACCCGAACTTAGCGAGGAAATTCGTGAAATCATCATAGTGCTGTCCGGCCAGTACCAGCGTCGGACACATTACCGCACACTGATATCCGTTCATAGCCATACCGAGTGCTGCGATTTGCGCTACGACAGTTTTGCCACAACCGACATCACCCTGAACGAGTGCATCCACACGGTTTCCCAGTTGCATCTCTTCCAGAACATGACGCACTGCCTTATTCTGGTCTTCCGTCAGCGCAAACGGCAATTCGTTCTGGGCTTTCTTGACGACAGCCGCTGCGTCTTTGATTCTAAACGGAGATACTTTTGCTGCTTCTGCCTTCTTTACTTCCAGACCGTAGCAGAACGGATACAATACATCCACGGCTCGGCGGCGTCTTGAAAGCATGATATCGGTTTCGTCCTGCGGCGCATGTGCCATCCGCACACAACGGGCAAGTTCCGGAACTCTCAGTGCGTTTCTCTGCTCCTCAGTAAGAGGGTCCGAGACACATTTACGGATATAGGGTAATGCCAGTGCAATCGCATCCAGAAGATACTCGTCCGACATACCCTTGATTTTCCGGTATATAGGTTTGATGCAGAACGCTGTCTGCAAATCGCACGACACGAAATCCGGTGCCGATATCGTCAGACTCTTATACTCATCGCTCCAGCTTGAGACACCGCCTACCGCCAGCATCTGCCCTACACTGAACTGTCTGGCACGATACGACTGATTGAACCAGAACACCGAGCAAAAATTGTTGCCGTCCGAGAGACGGAGCATGAAGTGCTTTCCGTTGATGACTCTGGTACTAACTACCTGTCCCCTGACCGCTACATGCTGTCCCGCATACTGCTTTCCATCCGCGAGGCTGATAGGGTTTCTGAAATCGAGGTATTTGGTAGGATAGAACATGAGCAGGTCCCGTACAGTACAGATACCTTTCGCAGCAAACTGAGATGCTTTACGCGGCGTAATTCCGATATCTGTCAACTGCATAGTCTCAGTCATCATCGTCCCTCCAATCAGAGTCATTGTCCTCTACATTCCGTCTATGAATGGTCTCATACCGTTCTCTGTCGAAATGCGTGAGTCTGCTTTCCAGCAGAGTATTGCGGTACTCGATGTCGTTCGTGAGAATAGCCTCATCGACTGTCTTCATCTCACCGATAATCCTGCATTCCTTCTTGGCTCTCGTAACAGCAGTATATAAAAGGTTTCTCTGTAATAGCCGTGACCAGCTTTTTTCCAAACCAATCACGACAGCCTTAAACTCAGAGCCCTGAGATTTATGCACCGTCATAGCGTATGCGAGCGAGAATTCCGACTGTAAAGTCTTTCTGCTTACCAGCATCGTATAGACGCGCCCCTCTACATCGCACGGGTTATCAAAACGAATTGTATAAGCGTGGTGAATTGTACCGCTTGTATTCGGGTCAAGTGCCTTTTCCTGATAATCAACGATGAAACCCATATCACCGTTGACGAAGCTGTTCTTGTGGTTCTTGCAGAGCATCACGCGGTCGCCGAGCCGGTACTCGAATCCCTGTTCAGGTTTAGCCTTCTTCTTGAAATTGGAGAAGAACCAGCTGTTCGCATCGGTGGCGGGATTGAGTTCATCACGAATCAGAAGGTTCATATCAGTTGCCGAAAGTGACCCGCATCCTTTTTTCTTCGTCGGAGTCAGAAGACATACCTGCTTTATACCTTCCTCATATACCTCTGCGGTATCGGCGTTCTTTTCCGTAACCTGTTCGCCGTACTTCTCAACATACGCGAAATAGTTGCTCAATGCAATGTTCCGCATCTCTTTACCCTTTGCGGGAATCAATGCAAACTGTTCATCCTGCTTGAAGGTCTCTGTCGTTTCACCGGTATTGATATGAATAGCGTTCTCTACAATAGACCCCACATTGCGGTGGCAGGAAGACAGCTTACATACATTAACAACTCCGCTCTGGATAAGGTCACGAAGCACATTACCTGCACCGATGGCAGGAAGCTGGTCCGGGTCACCTACAATAACGAGTTTGCAGCCGTGTGAAGCGAGTTCAAATACCATGTGCGCCGTTTCCAGATTGCACATCGAGAACTCGTCCACCACAATGATGCTTGCTTCACAGTCCCCGTGCATGGAATAGTACGCCGACTGAATCGTAGATGCGGGATGTTCCGTTGCTTCTCTCATTCGAGCAGAGGCACGACCCGTAGGCGCACAAAGCAACATGCTATCCTCGTTGTATCTCAACCCTCTTGCAATCTGCCATGTTTTGATAATGGTCTTGATGATGGTCGTCTTACCGCTGCCGGGACCGCCGGTAATTACGGTCACATTCTTGATATCAGAGCCGAACACTGTCCGAACCGCGTTTTTCTGCGTGTCATCCAGCGAGAAACCATCCTCCGCCTCGATGCTTTCAATGGCTTCGTCCACATCCTGACTGTCCACCAAACCGTAGGTAGAGTTTGAATTCGTGTGAATCATCGTACAGAGATACGCGATGTCGCACTCATAAAACCAGTATTTGTACAGATACATGCAGAACATCGGTTTTCTGCCATCCGTAGGCTTAGACCCCTGTACAACGACCAGACCGTCTTCTCTAGCTATCGTGGCTGCTTTCCGTATCACTTCGTCAGGAAACGCAACTTCGTGCAGGACATTCCGCATCGTCTCTTTTACGACACGGTACATGTCATCTACCCAGATAAAGGTATTGCCTGCCATCTGCGCTTGCGTTTCAAGAGCATAGAGGAGAATTGCCGTCACGCGCCGGATATCGTCTCGCGTAATCTGACAACCGCCCAGTGCGACTTTATCTGCCGTTGCAAATCCGATACCTGAGAATTTCTGGTACAGGACATACGGATTTTCCTTGATTTCTTCAAGGGCCATCTTCCCGGTGCCGAATTTCTTGATAACGGAGTTTATTTTTTGTATTGAGAGATACGGCAGCAGGAGCGCAATCAGTTCCTGGTCATTGGCGATGTGCATATACCCTTCGTGAATCCTGTCTGCACTCTTAACACCGATACCGGAGATTTCTTTTAGCCGTTCCGGTTCCCGCTCAATCACCTGCAGTGCATCTTTTCCGAAATGGTCAACGATTTTCTTTGCAACCGTAGGTCCCACACCCGGTACAAAGTCGCTGGACAGAAGCTCTATGATAGCGTCTTTACCGCCGCCCGCATAGTCGATTTTCGAATTGCTGATGGCGATGTAATACCCACCGAATTTCTGGTCTTCTTTCCAAGTCCCGTTATAGAAGATTTTCGCACCCGCAACCGGATTCGGCACATACCCTTTCGCAGTGCTGCTTTTAGTCTCCCCTTCTTGACGGATTTTAAAGATAGCAAATCCTGTCTCCGGCTCATAGTACATGACCGTTGTGATTTTCCCCTTGAATGGAAGAACATCCTGCGTATTCTGATTTTCAAAATTCTGGACCATGACTCTCACTCTACACTAACACGAAATGGTATTCTGGATACTTTGCTTTCAGGAGTTTCCACTTCAACCGAAAAGCCTCGGTCTGCATGTACTTGCCGGACTTTGAATCGAAGCCTTTCACATCTTCGACTATCGTTTTGCCCTGCGCATCCAGATAACAGAAGTCTGCCTTGTACACGATTCGCTGTACGCGCTTCTTCTCGTACACGAATGCATCTTGGATGACGAGTTCTTTCTGGCGTTCCAGATTCGAGATTGTCCCGGCTTTTTCCATCAGCTGTAAATCTAGCCATCGGCAATACTCTTTCGTGGAATCAAATGCCGCTACCAGCTTGCCGTGCCCTGAGATGTACTTGTCTCCCGAGACATATTCATCCTCGTACAGATACACCCGATGGTTTCCGTATTTTGTTTTCGCTTTCTCTACTTTTCCCGGCTGTTCGAGCTCGCTGTTTCGCCCGCCCTGTACCTTGACTTTTAACTGCGGGTTCCTTTCCAGCGTCTCTTTCAGCCACTTCTCTGTCAGCTGCATCTCAAATTACCATTTCGACTACATTTTCTTTTCATCTTATATTTTACCATGAATGTGTATTCAGTACAACCATGATTGCCGTTTGTTCTTAGTTTGTACATATTTTGGCTTACTTCGCGACAATGGTTTCAGTTTTCGACAAGACTTCGGTACATGTTGCTGTTTTACATTTTCTTTATATACTCTGTTGCTATAGTCTTTGTTGCTATTTTGTTTGGAACTCACTGATAAAACTCGCCATCGCCCACGCACTCAACCAGAGATAATTAACGCGATTATTTTCAAGATGCTTTTCCGGTAAACGGAGATACTTAACGCGATAATTCTAATGCCTGCCCTATCCAGTTTTCCGTTCTGGACGATTTCAAGCACACTACCCTGAGATTATTAACGCGACAATTTTACCTTCCAGACCCTTCTCCGCTGCAAGAAGGCATCACACCCAATCGATACCCGAGGTTTTTAACGCGACAAATTTTTAGAACGGTGTGTTCCGGCAGCACTAACCCGAGGTTTTTAACGCGACTTTTTGCCTAGCCCCTTCCCTGCTGTTTTCCGGCAGCTATCATCATTGATTCCATAAAGGGAGTTTCTTTTCGCGATTTTTGAAGTTCCTCATCTTTATAGGACTCCCCTTTGGCATCCAGATAGCAGAGATTATTAACGCGATAATTTTCAGGAAATCTCAAGTCGCAGGCTTACTCCCTGGTTCTCCCAAAATGCGCAAACACCGGTTTCAAGTAAGGACATCTATTCTGCTGCTACCTTACATGTATAAACAGAGATAATTAACGCGACGATTATTATCAAATATCAATCCATATTGTATAGTATGTATTGAAATATACAGATGGGACAGCAATTTCACCTGTTTTCTTGCACCTTTGCCTGAAAGCCAAAGGATTTTCAATGAGTTTGTTGGAATACTCAGCACATTTCTGCAAATACTTCTTGTAATACTCGAAAAAATCGCGTTATTCTTCTCCGCAATAAGCAGCGTTGCTGCGCTAATCCCGTTTTATAATGAACGCATTACCGTTCTTTTTATAAAGTGTGTACATTATGAATTTTTCTCGATAAAAAACTCTTTTTACCTCTTTTCATGTTCTTATTTTTATGTGAATCACATATACAGATGGTTATATCTCTTTCTTATTATACAAATCGGTTTAAAAATCAGGCATCAAGAGGTTCTTACATCACTAATAACGCAAAATTTCTTATACACATTGTTATTTGAAGCACAATTTCTACAGACTGAACATGTTTTGTACATGCTATCACTGTAAACAGAGATTTCTTGTATTGCTGTCACGATTATTTTTACGCCTGCATCAAGCCGGTCTATCACTGGCGCATTCACTTAGGTCAAACCATCATCAACTGTCGTTGATACCACTCCCCCGCTGTCCTCAAAACGGAGATTGTTTACACGCCATACCTTCTGGTTCTGTCTGGCTGATGCTGTCGGTTTTCAACGTAGACCACGAGATTATTAACGCGATAATTTCTGAGAACGCCTGATACACAGGCATGTCCCATACCAGAGATAATTAACGCGACAAATTTCTGCCGCTCCCAAAACGCATCGCTTTTCAGAGCCAGCACCGGGTCCTGATGGCATCATCTTGCCCGAGGTTTTTAACGCGACAAATTCCAGAACGGAGAAAGAACGCACGCTTCCTTAAACCGGAGGTTCTTTACGCAATAATTTTTCTAAGCCGCCGGATACGGTTTCCCCTTAGAGTGGCATCTGAATCGGTTCGGGCGTTACCTTACCAGAGATAATTAACGCAATTTTTCTGAAATCCCCGCTCCCTCCCCCGCTTTCTTGTCATTTCAGTGCTCATCTCGTATAATAGAACTACATAACAGTTCTGTTCTGCTGCATTTTTCCTGTTATTCTCTCAGAATGAGAGCGCCCCTGCTGGTCAATACCCTCCCCTATCACGGCACTTGCCTGCCCGAACGGCCAAACGGAGGTTTCTTTCGCGTAAACAGAGATTATTTTCTAAGCTTTTGAAAAAAGAACCTCCTTTTATCTGACAAACAACCTCTGTTGAAAAGCAAAAGAATCTCTTCCGTAGTGCAAAACAATCTCTGTCGAAAAGCAAAATAACCTCCGTTTCTACTTAATAAATAAACTATAAGCTATAAGAGAATAATCTAATAATTTCTAAGCGAGAAAAACAAATGAAAAAAATCTCTGTCTAAACTATCTCAGTTGACTTTTCCTGACATATAGTGTAAAATGATTTATAATGTCATAAGTGTAACCATTTCACAGAATAGCACATCACCAGTAGGAAGCTGACCATATTCTTGTAGAAAGGCCGAGGCTGCTGAAAACGCTGTCTCTAGCGATACCATGAAGAAAACTGATGATAATATCATACAGAACGAGGATACCGAAGTCGTTGTCGGCGAGGTCATAAGCCAGGAAGAGGCTTCTGCGAAGACCAGAGCGCAACTGCGACAGGATTCGACTAAGCCGCCGTTCGGCTCCTACATCACGAAGAGCAATGAACTGATTCAGAAGACGAAGTATTCTTTGCCGCGTAATGAGCAGAAGATTCTGTTTATGTTGCTCTCTAAAATCGACCAGAAGAGCGATTTGGATGCATCGAAATACTATACCATCACCTTTCAGGAATTCTCGAAGCTGACTGGCGTTAATATGATGCGCACCGGATACCGTCCGCATCTGCAGCAGACGGTCGAGAACCTCGAAAACCGTACCTTCTGGGTTCCGGATGGTCCGGACGCCATCAAGTCGGTTTCTTGGGTCAGCAAGGGTTCTATTGTAAACTTCAAGGAAAAGACCATCAAGATGCGCTTCAATCCTGATATCTGGCGCGACATTGCGCAGCTGACCAGCAACTACACTTCTTATAGCATCGAATATCTTCTGATGATGCAGAGCACCTATTCGATGCGTATTTACGAGATTATCCTTTCCTACGATAATGGAAACCGAGATTACTCGTATAATAACGGTTTGATTTTCGAGCCGGTAACCGAGGAAATCTTGCGCAAGTTCCCGGACAAACGCAGCGAACTCGTTGGTTACAAGTACAAGATGTTCGACATTGAGGAGTTTAAGGGAATGCTCTCGATGCCGTCCAAGGACGAAATCAATAGAAGTCAGAACCGCAAAAAGACTAAGAATGATGCGAGCAGCGAACCGAAGTTCAGCCGTGAAAAGACAGTTGCGGAGAAATACAAGGTGTTCTCTGATTTCGAGAAGAATGTTCTGGCTCCCGTCAAGAACGAAATCAATGAGATGACGGACCTCTGGTTTGACTACGTACCTGTAAGAAAACGCGGCGTTCGCAAATACGAGTATCTTTATATCTTCATCAAGTATAAAAACGCTGAAGAGATGAAGAAGGTTAGAGCCTTCCACGAAGAGCATCAGAACTTCGAGAGCGAGGTTGCCAGAAAACCTCGTAAAGCCCGCCGCGTAGTAAGCGATGAGACGCTCGAACAGTACAATCTGCCGTTGTCTGATTCTGTGCTCGGTATGAGTTACCGCCTTGCCCGAAACGAAGTAAAGGCAAAAGCACAGTACCAGGATTACGAAGAGAAACTGTCCGCTAAGGAACGAAACATCTTCAATGATGTCTTTACGATTCTCGGGCGAATCCTGACCAATACCAAGAATCAGGACCAGGCAGAAGAAGCTCTTGCTGCGCTGAACCGAATTATCAAAGACAACAACGGTTTGAAGACTTGGGCTTTTGGAATATGCTCGAAGTACAAACACATGCTGGAAGCGGACGGGGGAACCAAGAGCGCACATTATTACCGTAAGGTGATTTTCAACGACCTTGTAGAGAACTCTGCCGCAACGATTGCTTTCGGCGAGCAAAGCCTCGCAGCACTCGAATCCGGCACAGCACCTAAAACGAACTACCTTGCGATGTTCGATGATGTATGATGATAGCCCGCCGATTGGCGGGCTATTTCTTTTGCAGAAAATAAATCACAGCAACACGAACGCAAGTCTTTGAGATTTCTTGTCGCAAATTAAATATTTCAAATCGGCAGGAATCGTGTTGACTTTACTTCTTTGCATGTTATAATTAAGACATTGAGTGTTGTCGCATTTTATCCCAGACTTTTCTCCTTGATGGCTTTTCTCTGAAATTTAAGAGCACAGCAACATGTACGCAAGTCGCAAGAGGGGAGAAATAGCTGAAAACAGCTTTCTGCGGATTTATAGCAACACAGACCGGAGTCTTTGACACTTCTGCATTCAGAACGGAAACGGCATAAGTGCGAATCACAGCAACATGTACGCAAGTCTTACGCAAAACGAGGTAAATGAAATGGCTGCAAAGATTATCACAATCGCCATCGAGAAAGGCGGCACGGGCAAAACCGTCACAGCCTCCAATCTGGCATATCTGATGGGGGAGGACGGCAAGAGAGTTCTCTGTATCGACACCGACCCGCAGGGCAACCTGACCAGTGCGCTGAGTGACGGTCAGGGCGAGATTGCTGGTGGCATGTATGACGGCAAAGCTCTATACGACATGTTCACTGGTTTCCGTTATACCAATACTAAGGATTATATCACGGAGACGGAATACGGCGATAATGTCCGGATGATTCCTGCCAGTTCTCAGACACCTCGTATCAACCAGAGAATGCCGGAACTGTTCGAGGACGCCACTATCATTGCAAAGAAGGACAGTTCTAAGCAGATTGCAAGCATCGCTGACTTCCTGTACTATTTCCTGAGCCAAGTTCGCGCTGAGTACGATTATATCCTCATTGATACCCAGCCGACCCGCGACTCTCTGCTATTAACGAATGCCATCAACGCTGCGGACTATGTACTGATTCCGACCATGTGTGAAGCAAACTCTCAGGAGTCTGCTTTCCGTACCTTTGCGCTCTGCAACGAGCTGTGCAATACGCCGGGAAGCCGTCTGAAGGGGGTAGGGGTGCTGCTTACTTCTGTCATGAAGAAGGCTGCTGCGACTCGTCTGATTCGAGCGCAGTGCCAGGAGGTCTTGGGCTCTTCTCTGTTCAAGTCTGAGATTCCCCATAGCCTTTCTGTCGGTATGGCTGTCACCAACCACCAGCCAGTATGCTTCTCCGCTGCTAAGCAGCCGGTATCCATAGCTTATAAGCAGGCATACAAAGAACTCAAAGAGCGCCTTGCAAAGCTGGAGGTGAAATAAGATGGCTCTTACAAAGAAGAAGGGAACTAAGGCAACGCCGAAGCTTCCGGACATCAATGCTCTGAAACAGGTAAACAGCAACGATGCTGGTGCTTTCTATAACTCACTGTTCTCGGCACAGCATAAGGTCGAGTATGCAAACAAGGATATTGCACTCTCGAATATCCGCACGAATCCCGATAATGAGATTTTCCGTAATCTGGATGAGGAAGATGATATCCGAATCCTGTCAGAAGATATCAAGCGCAATGGACTGATGCACAACCTCGTTGTATTCCCGACCGAGGAAGAGGGGAGAGAGGTCTATGTTCTTCTTTCCGGTGAACGTCGTTTCCGCGCTCTGAAGTATCTGGAAGAGCAGGGGGATTCCTCTTGGAATGTGGTGCGCAACTGCAATGTGATTACCACACCTCTTAGCGCAAATGAGAAGAAAGTCCTTCTCTATAGTGCGAACCTTCAAGTTCGTGGTGGCTTCGGCGATGAGGCTGTTCGCCGTCAGGCAATCGCTGAGTTCATCAACTGCCTGCAGCAGGCTCCTTACAATATGAGCAGGGAAGAGGCCCTCGGAGCAACCAAGACCGTGAGTTCCGTCAACCCTCGTACCATTGAGCGTGATGCCCGTATCGAGGATAAGCTGAAAGGTGCTTTGAAGGAGCTTCTTAACGCGAAAATTCTGACCCGTAGCGAGTGTGAGACCTATCTGCGCTTTGAGGACGATAAGCAGGAAAAGATTGCCAAACGATTTGTTGCATTGAGTAACATAAATTGCTATGGTGATGACTCCGAGGGAGCAGGGAAAAACCACATCGAAGTGATGCGAGATACCCTGCACGACACTTTCCGTGAATACCTGTTTGATGTACAGCGGCAGGGGACAACAAAGGACTACGATGCTGCCTACGAGAAGGCTTTGCAGTATTTTGATGAAAACATCAATGACCTGAAAGCAAAGGCGGAGGAATACGGCAAAGCAAAAGAGTCCAGCTCTGCCGAAGAGGTAGCAGCCATCGAGCATGCCGGTCAGAGAGAGGCTGCTAGGGATTTGGTGAAGAAGGAACGGGATGTTGCCGAGAATAATACCAGCATCATCCAGAAAGCCACTCCGCGCATGGTGAAGAAACTGCAGCAGGCATATACCAGCAGAAACTTTGTCAAGGCTCTTCGTGGTGTTTCTAAGGAATCCCGTGAAGCTGATATTGCAGCCTTGAATGAGGTCATCGATATCGCAACAAAACTCAAAGAGAAGATTGAGTCTATCGAATGAGGCGAGCGGCAACGATGGAAAACGACAAGACAAGAATCCTCGTTCGCTTTCGACCGGAAATTTCTGAATGCTTCGAGTTACAGGCAATCTATGAGGGATTGCGCGTTGGCACCATTGCGAACCGGGTTCTGCGTGAGGAAATCGAAAAAGTGAGAAGGGCAGGGAAGGGGCATATCATAACCAGAGATTCTGCTGAGTTCGAGGAATACGAAACAGCAGGGGAGGGGAGTGACCCTGTTTATGTTCTCCCGAATGCCAAGGAAGTTATTGCATATATGCCGGACCAGGCTCGCAAACGCGGTACGAAGGTCGCCAACAACAAGCAGATTTCCTTCTATCTGACAGACGATGAGATTAAGGTCCTCAACGAAGTCGTGTATGCGCAGGATATCCGTATTGCTATGGATTGTGGAGAAATCGTGACCTATCGGTTTGCAATCCTGGCACTTCTTTTAAACGCTCCTGAACTCGCAAGAAGAGAACCGATTGCGTGGCATTGACACTGCTCGGTCACAGATGGGGCAGGGAAGGGCACAGGCAAGCCCTCTGATGCTTAGGGGCATAACGACCCTCGTGCAGACGAGAAACCCGCAGAGGCGCGTTTCCATGGCTGTGAGAGCGAGCACCCAATAAACAGTAAAAGAGACAGATACGATTCCAGAGATTCTGGGAAAGCGTCTGGCTCTTTTTTGTGTGAAAGGGGATACCGAAAAAGGTGTGACATTTTTTCAAGAAGGGTAGGGGACTGGCGACCTATACAGTCTTGCGATGTAGACTTATTAGCAGATACTTTGTGAATTTTGTAACTAAGTTGCATAATGGAAGTTCACAGCAACACGAACGCGAGTTTTTGAGATAATGCTGAAACGCGAGAAGCGGCAGGGAAACCGCTGATATTCGAAATCTGCAGCGATTAGTTTCGGCCTATGATATTTGTACTCTGACACAGTTCCGTTCTGGACTAAGCTGCTGAGGTATCAGTACACCGCGAACCTGTAGGTCTGTTCTGACCGTGAGCGGCATTGGTCTGAGGTCGAGCAGCGTGTCAGCGGCGGTAACACCAACAATCAATCGGATGGTGATGCAGCAATACATCGCGTATAGAATGGCTTGTATTGTACAGTTTGTTCGCAACGAGATGTCTGTATGTCGTTGTTCGTTCTCGAGCACTTACAAGCGCGCAATTTCGCTGGTTGACCGCAGCTGTGTATGCAATGGACGCTGTATCGTCTATAAAATCGGTAAGAGTCCTATAAACTCCCCTATATTTCGCTAAATCTGCATTTAGCGAAGTTGCATATTGCTCTTTTCCCCACACAAAAAATAGCCCCGCTGACGAACAGCGAGGCTTTATAAGATGATTAGAACTGATAGTTTGCCAGCTTGCGAACGAGTTCTTCGCGGGTATCCAAATCAGATGTGGCACCGCTGATGACCGTCCAGGTAGCCGCAGTTGCATAGTCGCCGGTAATAGAACCAGCCTGCACCCAGTTGGCAAGCGAGCGCATAGAGTTCACGTTGCCATCGGTGGCACCGAACCTTGCACAGATTTCAGCGATTTCCTTGACGAAGGCAATCATCTGCTTCAAAGGTACGGTATCATCGCATCCGGTCATGCCGCGAATACGGCTCTCGATAACAGCCTCAGAGGGCGTGACCATATCCATGATGATGTGGTGGCGGTCAATGAACGACTGGTTCAAAGGCCGGCAACCTTCCAGGTCGATGTTCAGCGTAGAAATGATGATGCAGTCAGGATGACGATGCAGCATCTCACCTGTCGGCAGGACCACGCAGCCAGTCTCATCAAGCAGACCGTTCAGACCGGGCATAACAGCAGGACGAGTAATCAGAGACGGTTCCTGCAACTCGCAGACCCAACCGTTACGGATGGCGCGAACCAGAGGGCTCTCCACATACTTGAAGCCGTTCTTGCAGGCATCCGCACAGAGGCTCAGCTGCTTGCGGAACAGTTCTGTCATGCACTCAGCCTCGGTAGCATCCGGCTTAGAAACGCCCGTGATAGCCATATATGCGTTCACAGGGTCAATGCTGATATCGGTGGCGCTCGGTAGGTTCTTGAACAACTCGGCATTGATGCTCTCAGAAGTTGCAGAAGAATCGACAGGCATCATGTCGCCAATGAAGTTGTACATCTCAGTGCCTGCATTGCAGGTAATGAAGGTGTACGGCAGACCCAAACCGGCGGCAATAGCACGCGCACCTGCAGTCTTACCGACAGACGGGTCACCGCGCAGCATGACATTCGTCATCGGACGCTTAGAACCACGAGTTTCGGCAATCAGATGGCAGACGGCAACAACTTCCTTAGGCAAGATATAGTCATCGCCAATCTGCGGGACAAGACCCTTCTCTTCCTCGGACAGAACACGATTCTTATCAGCAAACGCACCAACAAACTTTCTGGTGGACTTGAAAGAAGGAATCTTAGACTGATTGGTAGCTTTCAGGTTCATAACCTTGAAAGTGCCATAAATGGTAGAAGGAACAAACTTTGCACTTCTCACCTGCGTTTCAGTCAGGCGGCGCAAGGAAGTATTCGAAGGTGAAGCGGGATTCAGGTCGCCGTTCTGCATGGCATCATAAATCGTACCGGACATCTTACACGCGAGTTTCTGGCGAAGCTTGTCGTTTTGCTCAGGCGTGTTGCAATACCGTGTGAAAGCATTCTCGAAACCGTCGATATTCTGGAGGAACAGACCCCACATTGCAAAGAAGAACGGCGCATAGCCGACCCTTGTCACATCAACGGAACCCATACCGACAGAGGCACCGAAATACCCTGTCGTATTATCGTAGCTGAGGCAAAGCAAATTGCCGGTAGGTGCAGACGGTGCGGATGCCAGCGTAAAGCAGTCGTTATAGACCCATTCAGCAAGGCAGTTACCTGTTTTGTTGACGGAATATGCACCAACTGCGATACCGGCGTTAACCATCTCGGCGCGGCACAGAGCTTTCGCGAAATCCAGAAACAATAAGCCTTGCGAGCAAAGATTGGTATTCTGAAACGGGGCTTCCTGATAGATGGAACACGCATCTGGGTCGTTTATGAAAGCCGAGCCATCATAAAGACCCTTGTCCTTTAGGTATGCGGGAATTGCGGAAGCCTGAACATTTGCCATGCCGGTAGCACTCCACATAGCGGAAGAAGAAACTTTAGCCATTTTTTGTACACTCCTTAAAAATTATGCCGGAACCTTTCAAGAAGAAAAGTCCCGGCGTTGTTATGATGATTTTAGAATACGCCCGTATAGCCTGATAGCGCAGCTCGCGGGGTCTTGGAATTAGAACGGCAGGTCATCCTCGTCGATATCGGCGAAGTCGTCACCCGTGTAGTTGCCGTAGGAAGGCTGTGCAACAGCAGATGCAGCAGGAGCAGCCGGTGCGGCGGCAGGAGCAGCCTGAGCGGGAGCAGCATTCGCGGCAGGAACAGCACCATTCTGAGAGGCGTTCTTGCGACTTGCGAAAGATGCCTTCTCGACCCATAACGTATAGGAGGTGCGGTTCTGACCGTCCTTGTTCTGGTACTGGTTGCTGGTCAGTACACCGACAAGCATGATGGGGTCACCCTTATGGAAGTGAGCGGCGATGAACTCGGCAGTCTTGCCGTTTGCGGCGCAGGACACATAAGAAGTGGCGTTCTCCCAGTTGCCGTTCTTCTGGTAAGAACGGTTGCTGGCGACGGTAAAGGTAACCATCGTGCCGCCGTTCTGGGTGTTGCGCGTCACCACATCAGCAGTCAGATTGCCCATCAGCAAGCCTTCGGAAAAGCCGCCGTTGACATCGTGCTGTATAGTGGCTGCGCTCAGATAGTCATAGAACTTCTTCTGACCTTCCTTCTCGTAGTGGCCGGACTCGAAACGACCGGAAACCAGAACGCTGGCACCCTTGGTAAGCTTGGCACGCAGGGTGTCGCTGATGAACTTCTTCGGGGCGCGGACAGGGATGAAAGACGCATCCTTGTTCTGACCACGGTTGACAGCAACGCGGAAGCTGACATATGTGTTGTTGCCGATGTTGAACTCCTCTGCGTCTGCAGTCAGATGACCGATAATAGCGAAATTGTTGACGTTAGTCATGATAATTGTCTCCTTTCAAAAGACGAAATTTAAAATAAAAAAGCAGACCCCTATGTGAAATAGGAAGTCTGCCTTTCGACAAATTGTGAATCGTACGAGCGCAAAACGCCTGAAGTAGAATGGTATCTATCGTACAATACCTATTCTATTCGGTTCGCACACCTCGTCAAGCAAAAAGAACAAGAAATTTATACGATAGACGCATGGTCTACCAGCCATGTATAGACCTTATCGAACAGAACACTCTGGTTGAGGAATTCCTCGCCGTAATAACTCTTTGCCTGTTGGACAGAGAGCTCATCGTTGCCGAAATAGGCGTTCACATCCGCGTCTGTGACCTTGATGTGCTGCTCCTCGGCGATAGCCTGGAAGATAAGCAGGCTCGTGACGCTGTTCTTGATTTGGTCGTTGTAGGTATCGAGCAGAGCATCCTCAGACTCAGCACCCACCTGCTGCAGATACTCCTCCTCGGAGATATTGTAGCTGGCTGCAATCGCCTTGATTTCCTGACGATAGGATTCACGCTGGTCATCGAGGATACTCTGAGGAACCTCACCAACCGTAGTGTTGTCGATGATGTAGCTGTAAACCGCAGTCTTCAGAGAATCGCGCTCGTAGGTCTCGGTGTAATACTGCTTCAACTTCTCGACGGTATCTACCGCAGAGCCATCACTCAGAACGAAGCCGTCCTGTGTAGCAATATTGTCCTTCACATTCTGGTCGGTCAGCTTGATTTCATCGACTTCTTTCAAGGTGATGCGGAAAACAACATCTTGACCGGCCAGCGCAATCTCATTGCCTTCGAGGTCAGTGGTGGCAGGGTACTCGTCCGGGAAAGTCACCGTGATGTCAAAGACCTCACCGGCGAAATGTCCAATCAGCTGGTCCTCAAATCCGGAAACAAAATACCCTGCTCCGATAACGATTTTGGAATCCCCTGCCGTGCTTCCGGTAAACCGCTCGCCGTTATAAGTGCCCTCATAATCGACAACGACCTCATCGCCAGCCTGAGCGGAGCGTTCGACTTTCACGCGGTCACCGTAGCTGCTTGTAATCTGGCTGATAGTAGAAGTCACAGAGGCATCCATATCCTTCAAATCGAGTTCGTCGCGGGGAATCTGGATGTTGGCGTAATCAGCAGGTAGAGTAACCAGCTTCTTTGCCTTGACACCCTTGAAATAACCGTTCTTTTTCAGACCAACACCGTAATCCACGGTGACGGTCTCGGTAGAGGTCTCGGGCGTAGCGGATTCACCGGTTGCAGTCTCCCCCGTTGCGCTGGACGAAACAGTAGAATCGGCAGCGGGAACATCTGCCTTCTTGCCGCAGCCTGCCAGCATCACGCTTGCAGTCATAACGACACTCAGAATCATTGCGATATTTTTCTTGTTCATGCGATACAATCTCCCAAATGCTATTTATTGAAGTCCCAGAACTAAGGTCAGCAGGTCGGCGTTGTTCGTGAACGCCATGACGTTGCCTTCATCGGACTCGATGAGATATGCCTCGGTATCATTCACATTCGCATAGTCGCTGTGCGTGACAGCAGCGCCGCTCGCAGTCGTCCCGGCATCATCGAATGCGATGGTCTCGGAATCATAAGAGGACGGGGTAAACTTGACCTCGCCGTCACCACTCTTGATAAGCGCCAGACCGTTCGAGAAGGAAGCCTCGCAGCCATCAACAGTCACGGCAACACCATTGAGCGTGATGTTACCGGACCCCTGTGCGGGGACAGCCTTTTCGAGCATATCAGCAACAGCAGTGCGTACAGCTGCATTGCCTTCATCGTCACCGGAAGAACGAGTACCGACCACGACCAGGACCTGACCGTTTCCGGCAAAGCGCATACCACTAACCGTGAAACTCTCATCGGTCTGCTCCTCCGCGTACTGGGCAGCGCCCGTATAGGAATCGGCAACCATACGCACAATGTAAGTGGCACCGTCCTTCTCAAAGGACAGGCTCTTGCCATCGTACTGGAAGGTCTCAGCGGCATCCACAGGAACAACAGCACCGGTCCCATCCTCAGCCTGAATCAGGACATTGGATGCTCCCATCGCCCACCGGCGACCATCAGAGGTGAGTGCCGTAGACGTGGCGACCGCAGCCTGCTCGGTGAACGAAGTATCCTCTGCGACATTTCCGGTCACAGAGAACGAACCGCCCACAGCGGGAATCGAGGACTTGTCAGCATTCTTGTTCTGAACCATCGTCATACCCATCACACCGACTGCCGCGACCATCACGGCGCAGCTAATACCGAGAATAACATTGCTGCCGCCCTTCTTAGCGGGCTTGGCATCCTTCTTGTTCGTCTCGGGCTTCTTATCTTCCTTGACCTCTGCCTTATTGTCCTTTTTGAACTTGTCCTTGGCAGGAACATCTTCGGTCTCAGTCTCGGATTTCTCCTTATCGGGAGCCTCCTCAGCCTTTTCAGGGGCAGAATCCTTCTTCTCCTCAGGAGCGGCAAGCTCAGATTTAGGAGCCTCTTCTTTCTTCTCCTCGGCGGTATCTTCCTTTTTCACGGTATCAGCAACCGAAGTAAGAGAAGTGGCGAACTCCTCTTTCGGAGCTTCGATTTTCGTCTCGAACTCTTTCGGCTCCTGCGTAAGAGCAGCGAGACTTTTCTTGGTCTTTTTACTCATGTGTTTTCAATCCTCCTGACCATCAAGCGCGGTTAAAGCAGGCAACACGAACATTGTACGCATCACCCAAGCAGGTATAGACGATAAGTTCTGCGCTGCCCCAAACGACAGTGCCGTCATCTTTCTGGAGCGCATCATAGCCCGTCACATCGTTGTGACCATTGAACGCATCCACGCAGACATAGTTGATTTGCTGTCCGCCCGGCGTGATGACATATGCCGTAGACCCAACCGCCACGGAAGTCAGCGATTCAAGTTCGTTGTCAGCCACGATATTGCTGCCGCCATCCTCAGGACGATGCGGGAAAATCGCAGCGCTGTCGGTCCGGTTGCAGGTATCCTGAGATGTGTTGTTGTACAGCGCGACATCAATACCCGCAGCAGGGATATACAGCCGTCCGCAAAAATCCGGATAGTTGTAGTCGTCCGCAGACCTGTTGGCGGGATTTTCCTGCGCGGATTCCTGAGCAGTGCCGTCCGTCTTCTTCTCTTCGCTCTCTTCCTTTTCAGGTTTAAGCTTTGCCTCGATTGCCCCCAACGGACCCGCAGTGCTGACAGTTGCGTCCAGTGTCCCGACTTCCGTGTTCAGGACCTGTGTACCCAGAAGCTTTGCTTCACAGGTATCAGAATCAAGAGCGGATGCAAGAGCCGTTTCCTCCTGCGCAGCAACAACGGCTTTCGTCACCGTCTGCGCAGCTGCCTTTTGCATCTCTGCTTTTTTCTGGGCCGCATTCAGAGCCAGCACCGAAGTCAGCAAGGCTGCGACACTCAGAAGCAGTGCCGCAAAACTTTTCAAAGTACCCATGATGTTCCTCGGTTCTAGGTTAGCCGTTTTCCGATTATGGTTGAGAGTTAAAACGGTCCAGAAACGCTGCTCAACCAATTTCCATTATTATCCGTTCGCAAGAATGTGCAAGTGCCGGTTTCAATTCAGGAATTTGCCGTAAAAACGTATCAAATACCATCGAAGCGCATCTGCTCGCCCTCCGAATACGGTTCTGGTTTCTTGGATTGATTTGCTTTCTTCTTACCGCCGCCTGAACCTTTCGTGGTTCTGTTCTGAAACCCTCTACCGAACAAAGAAGCATCATTGCGGTTATCCGCTTCCGGTTTCTTCGCAGGAGCAGGGGCAGGTGCCGTAGCCGATTTGGAAGTACCAGATTCTGGGGTTTTCGGCGTTTTCGCCTTTGAGGCTTTTGCAGGTTTTTGTTTAGGCGCAGGCTTTTTTTCCACGGGCACAGGATTATCCTGTTTCGTAAAGGCGTTCACCTTAACGGGATTCTCTGTATCAGAAGGAGTCTTATCTTTCTTTCCGTTCTGGTCTGACTCCATCCCTGCCGGTTTCGGCGCGATTTCTTTTTTGGCGGGCGGTTCAGAGTCGGTTTCTGTAGATTCTTGTTTCGGTTCAACAGAAAGTTCAGGCTCCTCAGTCTCCAACTCGATTTCAGCCTCGGTGTCAGGCTCATTCTCAGGAACATCTTCCGCCAGCCAGCTATCCATGTCGAAGGAATCAGAATCGTCTTCGTCCTCCTCAATACCGGACGGGTCGAAGGTAGTTGGTGTCGGCAATGTTGCTTCCAGTGCCGCGAGTTCCCGCTCCAATGCCGCAGCATCGTCTTCATCATCAGAAGCTAAAGCCGCTTCCTGTTCAAAAGAGACAAGCGCTGCATCGGCATCCTGTTCAGGGTCAGCAGTAAGGCTCACTTCCTCCGCATCTTCGTCTATGATTTCAGCATCCAGAGCGAGGGTATCGTCTGCTGCCTCATCCGTGTCCAGAGAAACAACGTCCAGAACGGGCAAATCGGGCTCGCTTGAGGCTTTTGCTGGCTCAGAGGGTAACGACACCTCTTTCGGCTTAAACGCAGGATTTGACGCCTCAGGCTTTGTCTGGTGGGGCGTGTCCGGGATGGACTCGACACCCGTGGGCTTTGGCGGCTTGGTTTCGGCTTTTTGTTCCGGTTTCTTGGGCGTTTCCGGCTTAGCCGATACAGGTTCCGGCTCCTGTTCAGCTGTGCCGTACTTGTCCATGATGTTTTGCAGGATAATGGATGCCGCTGACGGGACCACATCCGTCTCCTCATTACCGTTCTTAGATGGTTCTTTCGGGCGTTTGATGAACTCGCAGGCATCATCCCATGCAGAATCCGGCAGAAACGGGATATTGATATAGATAAGACCCGTAGCAGCAAGAATCAAAACGACCGACACGGTAAAGCTGACGGAATACAGCAGCAGGGAAAAGAAATACAGTGCCGCCGCCACGCTTCGAGCCGTGCGGCAGATGGTTTTTACCTTTTCTTCCTGTACACCTTCCAGGTCAACCGGCGCATACTTATCGTGGTGGTTTTCAAACAGGGTATAGTATTTCTTGCCGCCAATTTTATACTGATGCAGGGATAGACTTAACGGCTCGCCTTTGCTTGCCGCAAATGCCGCTTTGAATTTTCGTGCTTCTTTGCGGGAAAGATGCACCGCCACATAATCCTTGCTCCCCTTGGCATCGAGTTTTAAGGCAGTGTTGCCGGATTCGGTCACAACGAGTTCAAGTGCGGAGGCTTCTACTTCTTTGCTATGACGGCGGTACTTCCTTCCCATAGAAACCACATCGGTAAGCAAACGCCTGTCCTTCGTCACCTTGAATGCAAAAACAGAGCATACCAGGCATAGAAGGAGTGTTGTTGCAAAGTTCAAGGCTCATCATCCTCCACATCCGTTTTGCTCTCAGTCTCCGATGACGCCGATTCCTGCTTCTCAATTTCAGATTCTTGTATCGGACGGTTCTTTGCACGGTGTAACAGCCCCTCTTTCTGAACATTCGCCTTGACGGAATTCTGTTCGATTGCGACAAGGTTATCCTGCGTCAGACGTTCGCCGTCTCCGGCGCAAAACAGCATATCGTAAAGCGCTCCGATATGATATTCGCGGTCACGGGGCTTTACTTGCAGGAAGATATCATATTTGCCGTTCTTATCCAGATACTCGCCATCTTCATTCACGGGGATGAACCGCCATGTTTCCATCGGTTCAAATCCCGCTCTTGATTCATCCGCATTGACCGCCAAAGCCGTTACCTTGATATACTTGTCGGCTTTGCTGTTTTTGAGCATTGTTAAAAATTCCACAAGGAAGTATACCGCAACCAAGACTCCGGCACCGAATGTCGGAAGGTTTTTCGTGTACAGAGCCAGAAAAGTTCCGACGAAAAAGGACAAGCATGCGGCGATTATAAGCTTTGCCTTTTGCGCATTGAGCATATCATTCATTTTTTTTATAAAACGAGAGCCTGTCCGATACAGTATCAGACAGGCTTTAGAGCATCTTGATTTGTAGTGAAGCTGCCCGCCCGTTTGACCCCTTTCCTAGAAATCTGAATTTCAGAGTGCGGTTATTGACCGGAGGTCAGGGTGAATCCGCTGCCGTCCAGCAGGCTTTTCAGGTTTCCGTCTGTCAGGTTAGCGCTGGACAGCGGGACCTTGTATTCGCGGCCATCAGCGGTTCGCACCGTAGCGTAGAACTCGATGGTGACATCACCGCTCAGGTCGATGCCATTGAGGGCATTCTCACTGGTGCCGCTGCTCTGCTGCAGCTGAGGCTGGCTGACTGTCGGGGCATTGCCATCACCCGTGTTGGACGGGATAGGTGCCGGAACGCCAACCTGTTTGCCGGTCACAGCAGTCAGGACATTGTTCACACCGTCATAGACGGCAGGAACATAGGCATATCCCAGCGCACCGCCGCCGATAACGGCAGCAAGGACCACGGCAACAATGACGCCAGCCTTAGACTTCTTCTTGGGCTTCTCAACAGGCATATTCCCATCGAAGCCCTCACCCTGCACCTCTGCAGGAGCAGCTTTAGCCTTACCACGCTTCTTGTCGGCGTGGGCATTCTTCTTGTCCTTACCTTTCCCCTTATGGAACATCTGCTTCTTGTCCGAAGCGTTCTGCTCGGCAGCGGGGTCCTGTGCCACAGGTGCAGGAATATCCTGTGCAGGCATATCAGCAGGAGCATTCATCTGCGTATCATAGCCCTGCTGGACCGGCTCGTTCTGATACTGCATTTCAGGAACGGCTGCGTTCTGAGGCATGACAGGCTGCTGAGGCTGTGCGGGCATCTGCATCTGCGGCTGGTAGGAAGGCTGCGCAGGCTCCTGAACCTGTGCGGCGGGCTGCTGGACCTGTTCCTGGCTCGGCTCGGGCTGGGTCATGCGGGGCTTTGCGGGAGCCATCCGAACGATGGTGGATGCGGGGTTCATGGCCTGATTCTTAGCGATGAGGGCATCGACCACTTCCTGCTTGACCTTGCGCACCGTGCCATCCGGAAGGATGACAGAACGGTCTGCATAGACATTGACCTGAATTTTTTCGCCGTTGTAGGTCGTAGTGACCTTACCAACGGGCTGACCGAGATTCTGTGTATTGTCCATTTTGAATATCT
Source organism: Clostridiales bacterium (assembly GCA_019418545.1). GTDB lineage: Bacteria > Bacillota > Clostridia > Oscillospirales > Acutalibacteraceae > Heritagella_A. The sequence continues at coordinate 143,536 of DYBQ01000001.1, forward strand.
CCTTTTTATGAAAAGCTAATGGAATCTGAATATCGAAGCGATTGCATTTGCCGTACCTTGCATCAGGACATTCCCAGCAGCAGAGAAATACGGCAAAAGGAATCCACGCTGAATGTGTCCCGTGGCAGCACCAATGGCAAACCATGCAGCGAAGCCCAAGAGCAAGAGCCAGATAACGGCATAAAAGACAACGCCGAATCTAGCAAGGAAAATCCAGAATCCGCCGGAATCCGATTTCCGGTTATTGCACTTGGGACACGATGCCGTGAGGTTATGAAGATTATTGATGTTGCCGTCCGGAACCAAGACGCGATAAGCCCGGTGCTTGTTCGCAAGGCTGATAGAAACGATATGGTCCACCTGCATCGTCTTTTTCAGCATGATGCGCCCGCAATAAGGACAGAGGTAATACTTGCCCATGAATCCGGGATGGGCTCGAATGTATTGATAGCGGTAGTCGTCCGACCGCTCATATTTCGGTTTTTTGGACATGGTCATCACTTATAAGAAGTGGATTTCGTCCAAGGATGCTCCGGCGGCTTCCGGCGGGTCGGGAATCCTTCCGGAAGATGGTCCGGGAACTTCAACCCATCAGCCTGTGTACCGCTGTTCAGTTTCTCCCACTCATGCACCCAGGCAGAGAATTCCATGCCGTGCGTCTGCTCCCAGATAGAGAGGTCACCATAAGAGATGCCTCCGAGATTAGAAAGCTTGGCACGCATGTTGAGTTCTGCTGCGCTGGTAGCGATACGATTGTTCTCTTTCATTTTTGCTTCCTCACGTTTCGTCTGTTCCCGCTCCATTTTGGTCCGTGCGTTACTGCGCTGGGCTGCATTGCGGCGGTTCTGGTTATAGCATACAGGGCAATAAAGGCGATTCCCGCGTGCTTCGATAGGTGCTCCACAGATTTTGCAGTGTACGATTTTACCAATTTCGCTTGCCATAGAATTGCTCCTCCTTTTTAAGAGCAGTGGTTGCATTGTGTACAAAATACAACCATGAATTAAAGTGTGATTCAGGAGCCCCATGCGTCATTCCCACACATGAGGTTCTACGGACTATTCACAAGCGGGATAAATCCAGCCGGAATCATGAATAAAGTGCATTTAATACAAGCATGAATCAGCGCAAAAAAGTGCAGGAAAGAAGCCTTACTGTAACAGAGACAGTAAAGATTCAATATCGCAGCCCCATAATAGCGCTGACAAGGCGGTAAACGCTCGATGCTTCTTCTCCGAGAAGTAACTGCTGTTGATACCGACCTGCTCAGCCAGTTTGGCTTCATCTGTGCCGTTTGCACCATACTTCTCGTTCACGACAAGCATAAGTACATCGTACAATTTGGAATCTCCGGGGAAATCCTTGACCAGCTCAATAGCACCCCGGATGAGCTGGGCGTACTGGACAAGCACCTGTGCCTGATGGCATCGCGCATCGCTTTCCAGTGTGTTGCCGCCCTGTGCGAGAATCCGCAAAGACCGGTTCTCGTCAGCAACGGACGGATTGACGATTCGGGAATATTCCCGCAGCAGCACCTCGGTGTTATGGTAGAGGTAAGCAGCTTCTGCTGTTTTTGCTTCGCCCTCATTCGGTGCTAGTTGCATGACTAAAGGTTTGATGGCGTCTCCGGCAATCGCCGTAACATCCTCAACGATAGAATCGAAGTTGTTGCGGATAGTGACTGCCGTAACAGGGTCGCTGTCAAGAATCGAACCCCTGAGCATCGCCATCGCAAGGCTAATACGGCTCGGCTTGCTGGCTGGATTCATGAACACAGCCTTGTTCATTGCCTCATCAATCTCATCCACCAGCTGCTGGCAGCGGGCGAAGAACAGCTTTCTCATTTCAAGGCGAAGCTGAGGCTTGCACCCGCCCATAGACGATTCGAGGATACGCTGGATGTTGCTCATCCGCCAAACCGATTCATCCTCATTTTCCTCTTTCAGCTTCTCAATGAGCGCATCAATGTCCTGCGCCTTCAAAAGCCACTGAAGAGCCGGGTAACACAGCAGTGCAATCACGACGAACTTTTCATTCGACCCCTTGCAAGCCATGCGGTTTGCATGACGGGCAAAGACCCGCGAACGGTTCACGCCGTTGTATTCGATGAATGTTCGTCTGATGTCCACTACGATTCCCTCCGATGACAGAACCGAACTCAGAAAATCTTTGAGTTTGGCTTCGGTAATTGCAATATCGTTGTTATTTTCCGCTTGCATCCTGCGTTCCCCTTTCGTTCAGGATTTTTAGCTGGCTGTACAGTTCAGCCATTGCATCGTTGCGAATCGTTGAACCAAGCAGGCTGTTATTACTAAAGAATAGATGGTATCCACGCTCATCACAGAGTCGGCGCAGTTTCTGGCAAAGCTTGAAGTTATGCACAGGGCAGCTGATTCCGGTGTTCACCGCATTGATATAAGTACGGTAGTTGTCGGAATTGATTTCATCGGAGGTATACACAAGCACCTCGCGGTCATAAGGAAGTTTCCGCTCCTCATCATCCTCAGCACCGAGCACATAGATGAGTTCGTTCAAAAACGACTCTCCCATCGTCTTGTTGTCGGCTTTTGATACTACCCTGTTGTGCGGCTGAACGGTATATCCGTTCGGCTTCGTAAAGAGCACCTCGCTGTGAGTTACACCAATCGGCTCACCGTGGATGCGTGCCTGTTCCAGATACATAACGATTGCGTTTCCTTTTGCCATTTCAAACCCGCCTTTTCCCTTGTACTTAGTACAAGCATGTTATGCCGTATGAAGGAACTCGAACCTTTTTCCTGATGCCATCTTCAATGGTATGCAATTCGCACAAACGCACAAGACCTTTTTTGAGCGCCGAAACTATATCTTGTATTTATGTCAGACATTATACAACAAGATATAGTGTTTTGCAAGAGAAAAACGCTATCTGACCACTATATATTGTGTTTAAAAATATTATTTGCCATATGTACGAAGCCGAGAACACCTATAGCGGTGCTGAACCCAGACAAAAGCGGCACTATCCTTAAGTGAAACTATTGCATTGAATGTATCTCGATGACTGGGATTTTGACACTTTTTGACCACATGCATAGTTGTATTTAGTACACCTATTTGATATAATAAAGTCACGCCCAATAAAAAAAGTCATAGTTAGATGGCAGAAATGGGTTTGAATCAAGAACTGAGGTGATTGGAAAATGCTAACTCTCAAAATCAAAGAGGAAAATTACCGTAAGTTTGTGGAAGAAACATCGAGAAAAAGAGAAGACTGGATTAAGAGCATTTCAGACAGTGCCGTTGTAATCATGGAGCGGCAGCGCTACCTGATGGGCATGTCCAAGCAAGAGTTCTACGGCGTGTTTCTCGGATGCCCGATGAATTCCCGCACATACCGGAAAATCATTGAAAAGCAGATACTTGTCCCGGAGAACCTGCTACTTTCTTTCTGCTTCACTTACGGGTACGACCTGAAACGATTTCAGGAAGTATCGAAGCTGATTGACACACACGATTACTTCGAGAACTATCAGCAAATTGGTGCTGCGGTTGAATGTCTCGGGAAAGGAGCCATTTACCAGCTGGCCGCAGCCACGCAAACAGTCTGCACTGATACCAGCCAGTATGCAAGAAGACGATGCGGGGAGGCGCTCACTGCGTTTGCGAAGAAGAAGGAATACGATGAAGAGGTAATCAGAAATCCCGAAATCATCGAGGCGGCAGCTGCATCCGTAAACGAAGCTGCTGATGAGGCGATTGCCGAAAGAAAAAAGAGAGATTCACAAGAAGCGATATCCTACGATATCAAATTAAAAGAACTGGTTTAAAAACAAAGACCGCTGCACCCGGTATTGGGTGTGGCGGTCTGTTTTTGTGCTCAGAAGAAAGCGTCAGCAATAGAGAGCAGCTGATTCATGTGTCCCTCGTCCGGTACGGATGCTTGTGCGGGTACAGGAGCGGCAGGAACATACGGAACAAAGCTTGGCTGCGGTGTGGGAGCAGGCTGTACAGGGGCAGGCTCTTGAATAACAGAAGCGGGTGTAGGCGTTTGTACGGGTTCAGGCTGGGGTTGCGGTGCGGATGCTTCGGATTTCGAGAAATACCGGTTCAGGACCGATTCCATCGAATCTTCCACGGCGCGGCGGATATCAGTTTCCGACACATTCGATGCGCTGGATTCTTTAGCCTGGCTCAGTAAGACATTCGTTTTGAGGGAATCGAGCAACGCATCCACGATGATAGGGGTGCGTTTTCCGTATCCTGCGTTTTTCAGAATCTCGTACGCCGCTTTCTGTCTCGGGTCAGTGAGGTCAAACATCACCGGCAACCGAATCTGATTCGGGTTAGCTTTAGGCAAGGCAGTTCACCTCGCTTCAACGGTTTTCAGCAGCCAGCTTACTCTCCGCCATCATTTTGAAACCTACTGCGTTAGCGCGGGGGTCTTCCACAAACAGGTAATCGTCCCGACCCAACTCGCTCTCGATGACCGGACGCATCAGGCAGGAACCGCCGCCAATGAACACGGGATACGAGAGGGTCAAATCAACGCCCTTCTCTTTCAGGGTCCGGATAAGGGTCCGGGCATAGGAACGAGCGGTGCTGTGGACCAGTTCGTTGATTTCCCGACCGGGGTTGTAGCCTCTGCGCAGGACATTGTCGATGCTGTAGTCGTCCATATCCAGCTGGAAGCGGTTGCGAACCGCACGCTGTACCTCATCGTACATCTTGATGACGCCGTTGTTGAAGGATTCGCAGAAAGTCATATCGACTTGACCGCCGCGAGAGAACTTCACAACATCGGTCGTATACCCGCCGATATCGATGATGTAGGTATATGCCTCGGGACGCGCCATGATTTGTCCCATGTACGGAGCGATGGCAGCAACGCCCTGCGGGAACACGAAGACGCGGGCAACGCGAATCTCAAAGGAGATGTCGTTGTAGGTGAACTCGACTCGGCGTCCATCGCGGCCGAAATAGGTCTGGTATTTTGGGGCAAGGTCATGGATATGTGTCGGAGGCAAGCCCATTGCAAGGCAAATATCCTGACGGACATTCTTCTGACCGGGACGAATCATGCCGCTTGCCTGAAACTCCTTGGCGATGGCAAAGAGAGTCAGAACATAGTAAGACCAGTCGGAGGTCTTGTCGTACATATACGGAACGCGGGACTGGGTCAGCGTATAGTAGTTGCCCTCATAGCAGAGGGTATCCGCCTTGATGGCGGGCGGGATGTTGCCGTGGCAGATAAGCCCGGAATTGAACGGCTCGGTATGCGGGGTCTTGATGTTCTTGTTTCCGGTATCCACTGCAACGACCAGAAGATTAGCCATATTGATTACTCCTCTATGTTTTTATCAGCGCTCACAGAACGCCAGGTATTTTGCGGTAGCCAGTGCCAGTTTCCCGTACTCGCTGTTCACTTTCGTTGTCACGAACCGGACACTGACCTTCGTCATAGCCTTCCATGCCAACTCGATGTATTTGCGGCGCACAGGGGACTTGCCATCGAGAAGACGGTTGGCATTCTCGTTCATGATTTTGGCAACCACGGGTTCGGTATAGATGACGACATCCCGAACCGTGTGTTCATCCAGAGCGAGCAGCATCTCAATCGCACCCATCAGAGCGTACTCCTCCGGGTTATTGGCCTTACCGCACTTGGAAGACTGTACGAAATCCTTGCCCATATCGATGCATAACCCATAAGAACCCATGTCCTTATCGGTATTGTACCGAGCAAACAGGAAAACATTTGCTTCCTCCGCTCCCACTTTACGGGGCAAAGAACCGTAAGCAACAACGCTTTCGGTGAACTTGGGACCATTCATGCCGTCAGGCCATGCGGGAGTTTCCAACTGTTCCGGCTTCTTATCGGGGCAGACCATCTCGCCAACAGGCTCATGATATCCGGGATTCTTCTCAGGCTCTTTCTCTTTGGTATTGGGACTCGCATCCAGATGCGCAGCAAAAGCAGTGGGTTCCTGAGCAGGTACATTCTCGAGCTGAGCGGTAGGTTCGCTTGAAACAGGAACTGCTTCTGCATTCTGAGAGGCCACAGGCTGCGTGGGAACGGCTTCATTCTGAACGCTCTGGTCTGGCTGCTTGTTCTGGATGTCTGCCTCGGTATCGTCAAACTCGATGTCGAGGGGGATATCGTCAACGAAATCAACGGTATCAACGGTTTCGGTCACAGCGGGAGCAACCGTTGATGCGGGCGCAGAGGGTGCTACAGGCTGTACAGGGACAGGGGTGACAGGGACATTAAATGTCTCGCTCTGCGGCGCTGTAGGCTCGGAAGCGGGCGCTGCGAGTTTCTCGCGGGCAGGACGCTCCTGCTTAACCTGCTTGTGAGAGTGCTTGAACAGGTTCTGGACGAAAGGGTTGTTATCTGCGATGTCATCCATATCCTTCTTGGATGCAGGCATTGTGGCGGCTTTTGCCTCAGGGGTGCCGGGATTCTGTTTTGGAATCATGACGAGCGGCTCCTCGACGTCCTCTACATCGTAGTCGTCATCGTACACATGGTACTTTTCTACGGCAGATTCCGCTGCCTGCTTTACCTTGCGCTCGTGCTCGGCTTCTTCCACCTTACGCCGCCGTTCCTGGTTTGCCTCGTATGCGCGGCTTGCCTTTGCGCTGTCAAGATGCGCAAAGATATCATTCAGAGTGTTAGACATTTACGGATTCCTCCTCATTCAAAGTCGTGTCTGCCTCGTCTCCATCTTCGTTCACATCGGTGCGAACCGTTGAAATCGAATGCTTGAAGCAAGACGGCCAGACACAGTATTCTCGATTGCTGCCGCGCCAGGGGCAGCTGGATTCGGTACAGACGATGCGGGCTTTTCCCTCCTTCACATTCACTGCAAAGGCACCGCCGCGCTTTGCACGAATCTCGGCGCGGTGTTTATCGTTCAGTTTCTCGTATCCGCGTTGTACGGATTCCGGGGTGATGCCGAGCGTAGCGGAAATCTCGTCGGTCGTGTGGTTCTGCTTTTGCAGACTCTCAATCTGCTCAAGCAATGCCTTGGTCATTTTCGGGTGTGCGCGAAGTTCTTTGAACTGGTCCATCAAAATAAAATGCCTCCTATCATTTATCGGGCAAGGCGCTTCAAGCGCTTATAGAAGAAGTTCTTTTTCTTCCAAGGAACATCCGTGGCAACAATGGGTGCCTCGATGAATTTCAGCTTTTTAAGCATAGCCATTACCTCAGCCTGCTCGTGACCTGCGAACATGCTGACGGTTTCGGGAGCCGCCATGCTAATGAGGAAATCGAGCATTGCAGTGGCGATACCAAGTTTACGATGCGGCGCATCCACCACAAGGCTTTCAATGTACAGATGCGTGGTGATGGGAAGAACCATCGCAACGCTGTCCGTCTTCTCACGCTCACAGAGCGTCTCGACCTCTGCGCTTTTCTGGCACAGATAATTGATAGCCAGCTGCTTTGCCGGAATAGGGTTCTGTTCCGTGGCGTGCAGGGCTTCGAGGGGAAGTTTCTTCGTGGGAACCTGCAGGACATGAGCCTTCACGGACGCAATCTCTTTCGTGCCATCCATCGCCTTACAGACAATTTCGGTATCGGACAAGAGGTTGCGTTCCCCAAGCCGCCCGCAGCGGTCCTCGTACAGAGCACTGCTCGTATCTGCCAGCACGACGATGGGGGTAAAGGACTTATCGATAATCGTGATTTTCTTCTTCATAGCGGTATTCTCCTTTACTCACTCACAGCAGAACTTGCGCTTAGAACCGTCAAAGACCACGACCATCGAAGGACGGGTCCCGCCAACACTTGCGGCTCCATGCTGGCCGTATTCGGCGTAAGACGGGAGCAGACGGTTCACGAACTTAACGCGCTCCGGCAAAAACTTTACACGGACACCGGGTTTCAGGTAGATGTGCTCCTGAAACCACTGAGAATCCGTAGAAACAGGCAGCAGCATGACTACCGTAGTCCCCTTCTTCTTTGCCTCGAAGCTCCCCTTCTTTACCCAGCGGCGAAGATTTGCAGCACCGCTCGGCGGGCAGCAGAACACCGTATGCCCTTTCCAGTCCTGTACAAGACCATCATCCTGTGCAGTAAAGAACTTCTGGCATTTGGCGTTCTCAGGGCGGGCACAGGCATCGAGGGTGAAATGATATTTGCGGTCAAGTTCCCGGAAGAGTTCATCGGGGGTCTCCCACTCTCCCGCGATGGTAAGACTTACATTGCGGCTTACGCTTTTCGTGGATTTGTCGTACATAAGACTCTCCTTTGTGATAATGAAGTGTACGAAATACAAGCATGAATCTTTACAAAAAGAGCAGCCCTGCGGAAATTGTACCGCAGCGGCGCTCTTTTTGTCCTCATACTTGTATTATCTGCAATTCGCACATTTCCGCAACAGGATTTTCGAAAAAATGCGCTGGTTCTGTGATTTTCTTGAAAGTGAAATGTGTCATTTGCCGGTGTTTGCCGCTGTATTCTCATCAACGGACCATGTGATGTCTCCGCCAAGGCTGTACAGGCTCAGCGTAGCGGTGAAGGAGGCATCATCCTTGCCGACCAGATACACCGTATAGTTGCCGCCGTTAAGTTTGATGGTGTCGTAAGCCGTTTCCGTGTACTCTGCTGCAACAGATTTCGTATCGGTATCGACAATCAGGATTTTGCAGGCTCCCGTATCGCAGGTGATAGTATCGTATACATCAAGATTAGCAGAAACTGCGTGCATCGTGAACGAGAAGGCTTCTTTTGCGCCCATCAAGGACACAGCACCAGCGGCGTAATCAATCGTACCTTCGTCCGTCAGGCTGCTCTGTGACCATTCTGCGGCTTTGTAGGAGGTCGTTCCCTGTGCAACAAGGTCGTTGTTCTCGTACAGCGTTGAAGGGTCTGTACAGCCTGTCAGAGCCATCATAGCGAGGGCGCAAGTCAAAGGTACTGCAATGTATTTGCGCATTGTGCCTCACCGCCTTAGTTCCCGGAGAACCCGAATGTGATATGGCTTGTTTTAGGCGTGACATGGACCGTTGCCTGTGTTTCAAGACCATATTCGTTCTGAATCTTCACAACGCTGTCGCCTGCCTCGATGCCCGTTACATCACCCTCTACAGAGACGGCGCAGATGAGGTTCGACTCATTCTCGTAGGAGTAGTTGGTGCCGTCCATACCGGATTCGAGGTCTTTCACATCTGTATAGACATTGAGTTTCGCCGTCTCGCCGATTTCGACATACAAGTCATCAGCAAACAGTTCAGTCGGTGCCTGAGTGACTTTAAGGTTCACGATGCTGGACGGACCCTTGTCGGAGCGAATCGTTACAGTCGTATCGCCGGCCTTCAAGGGGATGATATTATTGTTCTCGTCAACACGGGCAATCTCAGAGTCCGCAACTGAAATAGTCACAGTGCCTGCATCTGCGCCTTCCGGGACAGTCGTGTAGGTAACGGGTACGAGGGTACTCTTTGTAGAGGCAACGATATCCTCAGCCTGGAATCCCTGCAGCGGTTCAACCACATTCACGACTGCACCAGCCGTCAGGCGCTTGTTCTGGCTCGTGATGCTGATTTCAGTCGTTCCGGAATTGTTTGCCGTAAGCAATCCGTTCTGGTCAATGGACGCAACATTGTCCGATGAACTCTCATAGTGCATCCCTTTGCGTTTAAGAATCGCATCGAGTTCATCCCCCGTCACGGTCGTGCCGTCGCGCAGGATACCGGTAATCTCCACTTCCTTGCTCTCACCGAGCTGGAGCGTGATAGGGCTTGCGAGAGAAATCGAGGCCAGAGCCTTCTTGTTCCCGCAGCTGCACAGCATCACGGCAGCGCACACCGCAATGCATCCCAATGTGACAATCTTTTTGATATTTCTCACTGTTAAATGTTCCTTTCTGTAATGGTTTCGCAGGTGTTTTCCTTATCCTGCCTGCATTTTCCATTATCTGCAATTCGCACATTTACGCAACTGACGAATTGTGTAGTTTTTGTGCCGAAAACAAAAAAGAGAGCAGGCAGCCGAATTCAGCTGCCTGCTCAAGGATATTGTACAGAAGCGACCACAAGGTCACACTGGATAAGTTAAGTCACTGCCGGAACATCAGGAGGCGTCTTTCAGCCAATCCTGAGAATCGACCTTCTCAAACTCCGCTTCGTCGGGCATCGTGCCACCGTAAGGAGCGATGGTGTAGGTGACCTTCGTGACGGGAGTGCAGACATTGGCATCGTTCACATTGCCGGTTGCGGTATACACTGCCATCGGAACGCGCATTGCGGTGCCGGTAATCTTGTTGTTGAGTAAGTCGCCGGTAGCCTTGGGGATGACCCAAGCCGTATCGCTATGGTCGATTGCGTTATCGCCATCGGTCAGGACCTTATCACGCAGACGCATGTAAAGTTCGCCGCGATGCAGGGTGTTGTTGCTCATCGTGTAAGAGGAAGAACCGTAATCGGTGCCCGTGTAGTATTCCATACCCGGAACATCCTTCACAGTCCAAGGACCGCTCGTCTTGATGTTCTTCACCTGAATAGCAACCGTAGAATAGTTGGTGATACGGTAGTTGGTGGGTTCAACCACAGCGCCGGAAGAGTTGGAACCGTACATGCAGACATACAGAGGCACGGTGGCTTTCAGCAGTGCCGGGTGAACATAGAGGTTACCCTTGTGGATGATGAGGTCGTAGTTCTTAACGGTCTCGCCGTTCGGGTTCGTGACCGAACGAACCGTCAGAGCGTTGCCCTGCATCGGGTCAGTGTTGATGTCAACAACATACGGGGCAAGCGGCTTGTGGTTGTAATCACAGAATCCACAAGTCTTCTCATCATGCGCCCACTCGAAATCGTCATCGGTGTCAGTCTCATTGACATACAGCGGCAGAGACTTTTCATTGCAGTCGGTAACGAAGGGCAGATTCGTTTTGCTCTCGTCTGCATTCTGCTTCTTCCAGTAATCGTAGTTGTTTACGAATTCCTGAGTAATAGCGGACTCAGTGCCGTTATTATCGAGATACAGAACGCTGCTGACAGTATCATTGGCTTTCAGCGGGGTGTCGAGAATCGGTGTTGCATCAACATCGCTCACAACATCAATCAGGTTCTCATCCACATCTTCCATCTGAATATTCACATGGAAGTTCGGGTTCTGCTGGTAAATCAGCTTGTCGTCATCCACTACAGTGACATGCAGAGGACGCTGAGCAACCTCGAAGCGGCCATTCAGGACCATCACGATGTAGTTCTTCAACACATCGTAGTTGTCTTCTGTCAGACCGACATAGGTCAGCGGATATACACCAACAGGAGTAGTCTCATCGGGGACAAGGTCCTCGTGGTCGGTAACAAGAGTCTTGAAGTGGCTCTTGGTGTAGGTCGGGTCAAGGGTCAGGGAATCACCGGGAACGAGACCATCCAGTTCCAGCCAGCAACCGTCAGAAGCTGCCGTGCCGTAACCGTAAGCCTTTGTATCGTGCCACGGGTCCTCGCCTACGCCGTCGCCATACAGTCCGCGCCAGTTCTTGACCTGTGCGGTCAGGTTAGCACGGGCGATAGCGCCGGAATAAGCCTGACGCTCAACATAGTAGTTCTTTGCGTCCTTACCGGTAAGGGCAGGTGTCGCATCAATCGAGATGGGATTCTCATCCAGTTCGGTGGGCCAGTTAGAACTTACCTTGCCATCAGCATCAAGACGCTGACCAGCGTCCTTGGTCTTGTACTTACCAGTCTGAATCGGGTTGACCAGCTTGACATCATCGCCTTCGAGGATACCGTCAATCAGGATATCCTTGATGGTGGCATTCGTGGTGCCATCGTAGTGTTTGATGTTACGAGGATTGGTCGGGTCTTCCAGATACAGGCTGTGGACATACAGACCGCGAGCAGAAATGCTGCCGGAATACTCTTCCGTGCCGATGTAGTAGTTGGTGCTGCCGTTGCCGACCAGCGTCAACTCACTCTCACGAACAATCTTGTACGGACCACCAGCATCGCTAACGCGGTTGCCGGTCGCATCGCAGTAGTAACCATCCACCTGCGTGGTGTTCAGGGTTACAGAGTCGCGAACCGCCATGCCGGTCGTGATACGGGCATCCGGGATAGAAGCGTTTGCAGTGTGGTCATAACCCTTGCTGTGCTCACCGACTACCGTCAAAGCCATCGGGTAGATATCGAACTTGACGGAAGAACCTGTGCCGCTCGCACCACCGCTCGGGTAGGTGTTACCGGGGTCGGTGTTCTCGTACTTGTAGGTTACGATATAGCCCTGTGCTGTGCAGTTTACGGTTGCCGTGTAGGAACCGCAATCTTGACGGTCATTCTTGTGCTCGTCCGTAGACGCATCGATAGCAGATGCCTGAGTGCCCTTCTTATTGCTGTAGACAATAGAAGTAGCGTTCTGGACCTCTGTCATTTGGTCGCTGGACAGGTTACCGGAATAAGAGAGGGTTGCAACATCGGGCTGACCATCGTAGGTCTTGTTGGCGACCGTGATATTCACAGTAACGCGAATCGGCTCGCCGGAAGAATACGGGTCAGTATCCTCATAGGCCGTGTCGTAAGCATTGTGACCGTTGCGGGTAAAGCGGTCAACAGCCGAGCGGATAGTCTTAATGGTTGCATAGCCATTGCCGGGATGGAAGTTGTTCTGGTAGCTGTTGAAGTCACCGCCCCAAGTAGTGGCACCAGAGCCAACATAGGACTGTGCTTCAAGAACCGTCACAGACTTGCCATTGCTGCCAGTGAAGGTGCGGCCGGTCGAGGTAATGTAGTTAGAACCACCGTTACCGTCGCGCTTGCAGTAAGCCCAGCCGTCGCCCCACCACCGCTTAGAACCAGTGTTGGCGTAACCGCCTTGCCAACCGCCGCCGCCGCCAGAAGGAGCTTCGACGCAGTTCTCGGAAGAACCGTTGACAATACCTGCCAGATAGGGGTTGAAGTTACCGCCGGAAGAACCGGTAGCGAAGGTGCCATTGCCGCCGCCGTTACCGCCATTGACAGGAACACCGTACTGCGCATAACCGCCGGTAGAATCCAAGGCACCGTGCTGGTTACCGCCGCCACCGCCTGCAACACCGAGCATATACTGTGCTGCAGTTGTGGTATTGCCGTACTCAGCCAGACGACCGGTGCCCATAAGACCGATAGCGACTGTCGTAGCACCGCCGCCAGAAGCACCAAGCAGGTTGCCGTGACCGTTACGGGTAATCATGGGAGTGCCGCCGTTACCGCCGCCGTTGTAGCCGCCAGGAAGAGGACGCTTAACTTCGCCACAGGCACTGCCGCCGCCATTCTCCCAGTAACGGTTATCGACCGTACCAGAACCGCCCTTGACGAAGTAAAGCTTAGCGCCCTGCTCAGCCTGAAGGACAAGGCGGACACAACCGCCGGAAGAGGTGTTGCTGTTCATGGAACCGCCGCCTGCACCGTAAAGCACGACTTCATAGGTGCCAGCATAGGTGAAGGTGTATTCACTGTAGGGGTTAGAGTAGCTGCTTGCGCCTTCCAGCTTATCATCGACCTTAGGACCGGAGCCCTGCTCATCGATGTAGAAATAGACCTGGTCCATATCCGCATTGTCGGTGGGAGCATCGTAGCAGACATAGTAGACTGCATTGCGCCACCACCATTCCCAAGTGGCTTTGTCGAGGACATTGCCGTCCTTGGTGCGGTATGCGAAACCGTGGGTGCCAATCTTACCGATGTAATCATCGTCGCTCGCAGTTACCTGCTGGAACAAATCATACCAGTTATGACCGGCACTGTCGCGCACAGAGGAGTCGATAACCACGGTGTCGCGGCTGTCAACGGTTGTACGACTGTTGACGGGAGAGCCTGCCGTGAAGTAGGTCTCCATGTACCGGATACCGTTAGGAGCGATGATTGCGAGGTTTTTGTAGTTGTAGACTGCACCGCCGTTATTAAGCGCATCGTTGATAGCGGAAATGCTCTTGAGGTCGTTGATGTTCTTGTAGCTGCCGTTCTCTGTGGTGATGGTGTTGTGCTTTGCAGTAGCCTTATTGGGAACATTCGCCTTGATAGAGATGGTGTAGTCCAGGACCAGTTCAGCACCGTAAGAGGACTGGCTGAAATCCTTGTAGATGTGGTCGTTCGGGTCAGCGGAATCAACGACACGGTTGAAGTTGTACGCAACGGTGCGTCCGCAGGTATACGGCTGCATGTTGTTGGCGTCCCAGTTCTTCATATACCGCTCTTCTGCTTCACACAGGAAGTAGTAGTGCGTATCGCCGAAATCCATCGGGTTCGTGGCGTTATCGATGTACAGAGACACGATAGCGTTCCACTCATTGTAGGTCTTGTTGTTGAGGTTCGCTGCATCCGTAGGATACATAGCTTCCAGCTTGATGTAAGCGGAGAACTTGTTGAAAGCAAGACCATTGCCGCTCATGAACGAGCGTTCCATATCATCGACATTGTTGCTCAGGGCGTTGACATTGCCGATTTTCTGACCAACCTGACTGTAGTTCAGCTGAATCGTGCCGTCGCCGTCCGTGACATTCATGAAACGGTCCAGACGACCGCCGCCAGCCACATTGCTGAACTTCCAGCGAATCGTGGGTGCAGAATCCTTGTTGCCGAAGAAGGTAATCTTGGTAGTGTAGACCGCCTTGTTATCGTTGGCAGCACCATAAGTCGTAGTACCGTCCTTGTGCAGCACATCGGGCGCAATTGCGTCCAGAGGTACATCGGTGGTACGGCGACCGTTGTTCGGGTTGCTGGTTGCGGTAGTCCACGCCATGTTGCCGTTCTTGGAATCGAAAGAGTTCAGCAACAGAGACTGCGCTTTCAGAGGCGTCAGTTCAATAGGCGGGGCATACACGACCAGGTGACCGGTACGACCGTTCGGCTCATAGTTGGAAATCGTAGAATCGGCGGTGATTTCGTGCGCAGGAGCCTTGTAGCTGAACACACAGCGGAAATCCAAACCATCCCAGTCCATGGTCGCATTCGTCAGCGTCAGCGTGACGGTGGAATGCTTACGCATGGTAGAGATACCGGACTCGCGCAAATCGTTCAGGGGGTTCCAGAAAGCAGCAGGCCAGAAGGTACGAGTACCAATCTTGGTTGCATCGATGTCAGAAACCTTGGTCGTGACAGTAAAGGAGTCAGCCGGGAACAAATCCGGGTCGCTGCCGACCTCGACCCAGGTGTTATTTTCATCACGGTACTGGACCGTGTAGGTAACACCCTCATTGACACCCTTCCAGTAGTTGAGGTCAAAGTCGAAAGTCGTGGTTTCGCCTACAGGGATACGCTTATCGAAAGCCTGCTCAATGTACATAGGACGAAGTGCAGACTCGCAGTAACCGTTCTTGCCGTCCTCAGCCTTATCGAGGCTCGTATACTGCTTACCAGCGACTGTAAACTCGCACTTGAACTGAATCTTCTCGTTGCAGTAGTCGAGGGTCGTGTAGGTCACGGTGCTCTCGGTGTACGGGATATCAGCGTTGGTAGCAGCCGCCGTAAAGGTGGTCTTGTTGATTTTGCCCTTGACGACACCGTCATAGGTGGTGAAGGAAGTGCCGGGACCGCCAATCTCGAACCACTGGCTCATCTTGCCGCTCTCGGTGATGGCACGATAGTACCACTTCACATTAGAGTCGGGAACCGTCTGGTCGTAGAACAGCTTACTGCCGACAGTCTTGTTGACAGGACCTTCCCAGTCCTTGTAATCGTCAATCGGGTCTGCGGTGGGTTTCAGGAGTTCCAGAGGATGGGTCTCGCAGTCGTTCCAGAAATGATTCGGAACATCCACAACAATCATACCGTACTCAACCACGCTATGACCACTGGGGTCGATGACCTCAGCACGCTGCATACCGGTACAGGGTACATTGGAGATAACATACTTGCTATCACCGTTGACAACGCAGTCGTAGTCAGTGCCATCGGTTGCATGGACGATAACACGGTAGCCGGTGTAATCAGAAACACCGTCATCCGGGAACAGAGCATTCAAATCGCCGACAACACGGGCAACACCGGTGATACGGACATTGGGCTGGTTGTCGAGTTTCAGAACGGGCAGAGCGCCGACGGTCTTATCGTTGCCGAGGTTCCAGCCGTTGTTGCTGCCTGTAGTGAACATGCCGTAGGTGTTGCCGGTGTTATCGAACAGAGGCTTGCCGTTACTGGCAAGGTTCACATGGTATGCATCGGAGTTCCAGTGACCGGAAAAGTTCTTGATTGGCTCCCAGCCTTCCGGCAAAGTCAGGTCATCAACAACCTGATAGCAGCCGTTCAGAGGATACCAGAAAGAACCGCCAGCCTGCAGAGCAGACAGAACCTGCATGTAGTTGACAGAACTCACGCGGATAACGAAGTGGCTGTCTTCCTGACTGTTCTGGTTTGCTGCACAAATCTCGCACTGCTTGCGCTGAGAGATGTACATGACAGTGTTGGCGAACAGAGCAGATTCACCCTGCGTAGCGGAGTTCTCGGGCAAGTGACCAATCTGGTTCATCAGGAAGTTGCCGGTGCCGGAGAGGTAGAAGTTGCTGGTGCCGTACCAAGAACGACCCGTTGCAGGGTCGGTAATCGTCTTGGTGGTGGGGTACGGGTTATAACCGAACTCTGCACCGGTGACATTACCGCCTGCGTAATCGACCCAGATAGGACCGAACGCAACCTGAGAGTTGGAGTGAGTACGAGATGCACCGAAATTAGACGGGATATCGTACGGGAAGTTCGTGGGGTCACGATACTTGACTGTGGACTGTGCCTGAGAGTTGGAATAAGGCTTCAGACGAACACTCAGCTGGTCGCTGCCGTACATGATGCCAGCTTTACCGTAGGAGCTGTGGCTACCACCAGTAGACAGAATCATGGAGATAGCATCGGTCGGCAGGACAGTGCCGGAATCGATGTTACCGCCGTTAGCGCCCATCAGAGCGTTCATGTTCCAGTGACCGTTGTCAATGTTAGGAACAGAGTTCAGGACATAGTAGCGGGTAGACCCATCATTCTTATCGGGACCGAAACGACCACCCTCGTAGTAATCACGAGAACCGGGGTCGGTATAACCAGCAATGTGGGCATCATACCAAGAACCGGCATAGGCGTACATGGTATCGTGACCGACACACATGCCGTAGCCCTGGCTTAGGAAACCCTTGATGGCGTAGTAGGCTTTGCCGGAAAGGTCTGGCTCCTGCTGTACGCAAACACCCCAGCCGATAGAGTCGATGCGGTAGTTGCCCTCGGCGTCAATCATGTACATCTCAGGGTTGGCGTTAAACTGCTCAACCTGTACTGACAATACGGTGATATGCTGGCTCAAAGTTTCACCGTTGGGTCCTCTAAGCCAACCGTTGCTGGATACAGAGGGATGCGACAGGAACTTTGCATACATACGACCTGCGTCTGAAACCCAAGGGTTCAAGAAGACAACAGCGTCTTTGTACTTTGTACCAGAAGCACCCGTGCCGTAGTTGTTTTTATCGGCATCGCGGATAACAGCAGTATACGCAGGAACTTCAACAGCAGTACCGGTGACGGTCCAAGCGTTATTGCTGTTATGAGGACGGAAATAGACGGTCTGACCATACCATTCGGAGTTGACTTCGAGCATATTGCCATCCGTCAGCGGGAACTCCATGTACTGACGAGTTGCACCAGTGGGAAAGCCGTTATCGTCCAGAACATTAGCGGTTCCGACCTTTGAACCACTCCAAGCACCGCCAATCTGAGTCCAGTAACGGTCTGCGGTGGCCTTGTCAAACTTACCGGCATTGAACCACTCGGTAACCTGGTCGTACATGTTCTTAGTGATGTACTCGTAGTTGCCGTTAAGACCTGTAATCCACTGGTTATCAGAGGACAGCGCAGGACCATTCCCGCCAGCGCGGGGAGCAAAGGAGCGTGCCAGCATAGCAAAGGTGGCGGGGGCATTATCCCCATCCGCTGTCTCTGCAGTGGCAATGTCAGTAGAAACAACCTTAAACTGGACAGTGGACAGGATGATATCGCCCGCCTTATCCTCATCGGTCAATTCGTTACCAAGTTCCTCCAAAGCCTTGAAGTTGGATTCCTTGTAAGTCTCGTCGGTGACAGTAATCAGGCAGCGATAGCTTGCAGTGAGGTCATCCTCCGTAACTTCAAAGGTGTAAGTGGGCTCGGTAGCACCCTCGATATTCTGCCAATCAGTAGTCAAAGCGGCAGTGCTTTCGTCTGAAAACTCCCACTTGCCGTCATCGTTGAGATGTGCGGTGTAGGTGCTCTCTCCGTTAGAAGCATAGACTTCAACGGAGCCGTCTTCGGCATTGGCAGCGGTGATGGTGTATCCATCCAGAACGAAGTTGGGCGTATGCCAAGCAACTCGGACATCGCTGGAATCAGCACCAATTTCATCGAGAGCATCTACAATAGCATAGTACATCTCGCAGCCCTGCCAAACAAAGTCAGGTGAATCCGCGAGTGTCTTTGCCTCAGTGGAGTCTTCCCAGACGAAATCGTACCAAGTAGGCTCGTCCTCTTCATACGGATAGATGGCATAGGAATCGTCAGCGACAAAAGCTTGCTTCTTCTGCCACTGGTAGGTTACAGAGACATCATTACGGTTCAGCAGGGCATCCAGAGTAACTGTATCCCCCACCGCTGCCGAAATCTTGTCACCGTAATCAGGTGTTACAGCTTGAATGCCGATGAACGGCTCAGCTGTTTCCGGTGTGGCAATGACATCCTCGGAGGTATCGGGCTCCGTATAGACGACATCTTCCGAATTTGCCGTATCATCCTTGACCGTATCGGCCGTAGAATCATGCGTCAAATCCACCACATCAGTCACAGTCTGAGAGGGCTCAGGGCTTTCGACCGGCGTATCTTCGGATTCGGAATTTGAAGTGTCGGTCGTGTCAACGGATTCAACCGCATCCACTTCATCATCCGAAACCGGGGCCTCAGTTACTTCATCGGACACAGTAGTGTTATCTTTGAATTCGTCCGCGAACGCTACGGTATTAACCGCGAACATAGAAAGCAGCATACTGGCCGCCAATGCAACAGAGGTCACTTTTTGTGCGATTTTGTGCATAATGCGTGTGTCCTTTCTGTACAGTGAGCGAATCAGCGTAAAACTTTGGCGAGGTTCTACGCAAAAATCGTCCCTGCACGATTACTTTTGCTTCCGTACATTTCCATTCTATGCAGTTCGCACATTTTCGCAACTAGGCAAAACTTATTTTTTTATCGCAAAGAAAAAGTGCCAATTACGCAACGGTAAAAGGCACTTTATACAAATATTCTGGTTGAATTTTGGCGGGTATGCGCAAGAAGGAATATACATATTTATGGTATGATTTTGTGTTGGTACAAGTATGGATACTGTCAGAGTATCGGCTTTCACACTCACCGTGAGATATAAAGCTGCATTTTCCGGTTTACAAGTCTCCATTTGCGGATTTTCCAGTCTTTGTAGAACTGTTGCTGGAACTGCTGCTTTTATAAGTCTTGTTGCTGGTCGTGACCTTCTTCGACTGTTCGACAGTCACTTCGTAGTTGGCACTCTCCTCACCAGCAGTCGCCGTGATGGTTGCATTCCCAGAAGAAACGGCAGTTACCTTCCCATTGGAATCGACGGTAGCGACCTTCTCGTTGCTGGACGACCACTCGATGGTAGTTTCGGCAGCGACCTCTTCGGGGGCAATAGTTGCCTTAATGGTGTGAGAGTTACCGACCGTCAACTTGCCTTCGTTGGAATCGAGCGTGATGCTTTCAACCTCATAGAATGCTTTCACATGAGTCGTCTTCTCTGTGACCTTTTCGCCATCCTGCATGAGGGTCGTGGTGATGTCGCACTCACCTGCTTTAAGGACCTTCACCTTGCCGTCCTTATCGACGGTGGCGACTTCCTCATCGCTGGAAGCGAAATCAAACGAAATGTTGGACGCATCTTCCGGCTCGCATTTCGCTTCGATTGCGGCTTCGTCTGTATCGTTGAGTTTGACATCCAGGGTATTGGGAACCTTTAATTCTTTTGCGGACACCTTAACGGTGATGACGCAGACATCCTGCATCTCGGTATCCTTGACCGTGGCGGTAATTTCAGCCTCACCGGCTGCGACTGCTGTAACGGTGCCGGTCTCATCGACCGTAGCAACGCTCTCATCGGAGGAAGTCCACGCGAGCGTCAGCTTCTCAGCCGCCTTGCAATCTTTTCATCCTGTGCATCAGTTTCTGCCGTAGCAGACTCACCGGTTGCGATGACAGGCGTCTCTGCAGGTGCATCTTCCGTCCCGAAATTCACCGGCAGCGTGATGCTCTCACCCTTTTCGAGGGTAGCATCTTCCGGAACCGAGATGTTCGTGACATTAACGCCGCATCCTACCAAGCTAAGCGCAATAGCCGTAATCACGATAACTGCCAGTGCGAATCTCTTTTTCATTTGCTAACTCCTACCTTATTATAATAATAGACACTGCTTTTCAAAAAACAAACTCGTAGAAGAGTGTTTCTTCTACGAGTTGCCGGTTGCTTATAATTTACTATTTTTCAAAAAGCCATTAGCAAAGGATGCCCACATCTTCCGGAGGGCAACTCTTATCAGCCTCACCGGGAATCACTGTGCCCCACCAGTCGGTGTTGGAGTCTCCACCGCTCGGCTGAGACGGCTGTGCAGGCTCGGGATTGCTCGGCTGCGCGGGCTCAGGGTTACTAGGCTGTGCCGGTGCCGGGTCAGGCTGTGCAGGAGCCGGAGCAGCAGGCTCCGGATTGCTGGGCTGTACCGGCGTAGCGGGAGCGGACGGCGTAACTGGCGCGGTCGGTGTAACAGGTGCCGGATTGGAAGGCGTCACAGCAGCAGAACTGTTGCTGGAACCGTTCTTGGTATAGGTCTTGTTGCTGGTCGTGACCTTCTTCGGCTGTTCAACCGTCACTTCGTAGTTAGCGCTCTCTTCACCGGCAGTTGCGGTAATGGTTGCATTTCCAGAAGAAACGGCAGTTACCTTCCCATTGGAATCAACGGTAGCAACCTTCTCGTTGCTGGACGACCACTCGATGGTAGTCTCGGCGGCAACTTCTTCGGGGGCAACAGTTGCCTTAATGGTGTGAGAGTTACCGACCGTCAGTTTGCCTTCGTTGGAATCGAGCGTGATGCTTTCAACCTCATAGAACGCTTTCACATGAGTCGTCTTCTCTGCGACCTTTTCGCCATCCTGCATGAGGGTCGTGGTGATGTCGCACTCTCCTGCTTTAAGGACCTTCACCTTGCCGTCCTTATCGACGGTGGCGACTTCCTCATCGCTGGAAGCGAAATCAAACGAAATGTTGGACGCATCTTCCGGCTCGCATTTCGCTTCGATTGCGGCTTCGTCTGTATCGTTGAGTTTGACATCCAGGGTATTGGGAACCTTTAATTCTTTTGCGGACACCTTAACGGTGATGACGCAGACATCCTGCATCTCGGTATCCTTGACCGTGGCGGTAATTTCAGCCTCACCGGCTGCGACTGCTGTAACGGTGCCGGTCTCATCAACCGTAGCAACACTCTCATCGGAAGAAGTCCACGCGAGCGTCAGCTTCTCAGCCGCCTTGGCAATCTTTTCATCCTGCGCAGCAGTTTCTGCCGTAGCAGACTCACCGGTTGCGATGACCGGGGTCTCTGCAGGCGCATCCTCCGTGCCGAAATTCACCGGCAACATGATGCTCTCGCCCTTTTCGAGGGTCGCAGCATCCGGAACAGAAATGTTCGTGACCTTAACGCCGCATCCTACCAGGCTGAGCGCCATAGCCGCAGTCGCAATAACTGCCAATACGATATTCTTTTTCATAAAAACACTCCTTCTCGGCATCTAGCGCCGAGGCTACTCAATAATGATAGGTTCCGCCAGCCCTACGCGGTTTTGGATTTCGTCATCGATGATACCGTGGACTCTTGGCGTCCTATCCTTCTGTACACCTGCATTTTATCACGGAGGTGTATTGAATACAACCATGATGGCTCGATTTTAACAAATCCGCAACAAATTGTGTGAGAAAAAGAATAGGTGTTTCTGTCTTTATTATATTTTGCATCTCGAAAATGTCAATGCACATTCTTTATGAACGCAAATTTTCGTCGATTTTCTTTAGCCGTTTTGCTGCCAATACCATACGACCATTATTGATGTTGTAGTCACAGGTGACAAGGAACAAGAATTTGTCATTGTCGCAGTCGAATTGCAGTTCCTTGTAAATCGAGGCTTTATCTTGGATGATTTCGAGCATATCCTCAGTCTTAGAGGCTGAGAGTGTGTTCGCCCATGCCTGAATATCTACAAAGTTCGGGTCATCAACATATCCCGGCACGACCATGAGCGCGAATATCTGATAGTATTCTTTTCCGTACTCGCCTTCCCAGCAAACAGTCCCGTTTTCATCGAAGAATTCCGGGTCCTTGAACTTATCCAGAGAGCCGAACATCGTCCCGTCGTTCATCTTATGCCCATAGATGATAAGGTTGCCGTGCTGTCGCGTATCACATACTTCATCGAGGAAAAGGGTGCCGGGGATACTATGCTCTCCGTAGATATCCGTACGGAGGTAGGTGTCGTTTGTTTCTCCCTGCACTACCGGCCCGGTAGCGGTCGTACCATATACAGTAAGCCATCCCTTATAATCAGGGTTGACCGCAAGCATTCCGTTAGACCAGTCAGTCTCATTGGTTTCCTGTGCAGTCGTTCTGATAGCCTGCAAGGATGAAGTGAGTTCCTGGGTCTTTTTGGTTTGTGCTATACTTCGGAGCAGTATCCCGCTCAATATAAACACTGCGATGAGTGCAGCTATACTGATAAGGCGGGATACCCAGCCGAGGGTTTTTCTTGCGACAGTCTTGACATTTGCCATGCTGATAGACCTCTTATTCGATTCCTGATACTATATTTCTCTGTTGCCGCATAATCCTGCGGTCTTGCGATGACTCATGATTTTATTGTATGCGATTCGCACATTTCGGCAACGCTCGCGCCTGATTTTCTGAGAGCTCCCGTATGATTTCTTGGTTTTGCCCCACAAACAAAAAAGCCCCGGTGCCATAACGGCATCGGGACCTTGCATTTTAAGCGGGAGTTGCAGCCTTATCGTCTTTGCGCTTACCCTTGCAGGCGGTGGCAACACCATCGCTCACAAGGTAGCAGCCACCCGCGACCAGCAATGCTTCCAGCAGCGTCTTCTGGTCGATGCCCACATCACCCATCTTGGGGATTTCATGGACAATGGGGATGGTTTCCGGAATATCCGGAGCAAGGTACACGGTGAACTTCGTGCCCATTTTCGGCGTGATGTTCAGAGCAGTATCTACTTCATCCGATACCGCAGCCTTATTGGTAGTACCGTGGTCCATGTTCGGGTGTTCCGTTTCGGCAGCAAAACCCACAGCGGTAGACATCATCAATGCCATCGATACCGCCGCGCATGCTTTTGCAAAACGCTTCATGGAATTGCCTCCTGTGTTTTTCAAAAAATGCCCCAGCACAAACGGATGGGTCTGCACCGGGGCATCGGTATACTTTAACTCAGAACGGAAATAGTAATCTTGGCGGCAGCAGAACCAACCTCAATCGGATTCTCGCTATCAGAAGTGTCATAAGCCGTGAAAGTCGCAGTGCAGTCATAGGTGCCTGCTTCGAGCGGCTGGGACAGCTTATCGGTCTGAATGTGGTAGTTGGGCTGGATAAGACCACTGTTGTAAATCTCAGCACCGCCGTCATCGAGCGTGATGCTTACGACCTGAGCGTACTTGTTGTTGGGGACATTCTCGATTTCGAGCGTACCCTCAGAATCTCCGGTCTTGAATACGGGATTTACATTGATGGAAATAGCCATGGTGCCATCTTCTACCACCCGATTCAGTTCTTCCTGAATCTCAGCCTCGCTCTTGCCATCGAGCTGGCCCAGCTGTGCGGCAACGGAATCTTCCAGACGGTTGTCCGAAATCTTTCCGCTCTTCTTCCAGATGAACAGGCCTGCGCACAGCACAAGCAGCAGAACCACACAAACCGTGATGGTACGGTGCAAAAGCTTGTCATTCTTCTTCGAGGTCTTCTTGTCGGTGGATACGATATTGTTCGCCATAATATTATTCCTTTCCAAGTGTGATGCTATTAGCTAAAACCAAAGCCGCCGAGCGGCAGGTCACTCGACGGCCAACTCGCTAACGAGTTTGATTTATGCCGAAATTTTCAAATCAGCGGTTGCTGCCGACACCGCCAGCGGTAGCAGTCTGGGTGTCGCCGGTCTCGAACATCGGGATGATGCTGTAGGTGACGCGAACAACAGGAGTGCAGCCAGCGTCGTTGACATTGGAGCCTGCAATCTTGGCGTTGACGATGAGGGGCAGAGCCTTGGCGGCGTCATGAGTGACAGCGTCAGCGGCAGCGCCAGTCTTGGTGACCTCGGTCGGAGCGGCCAGGAACCAGCCGTTCTCGGTGATGTCCAGAGGAGCAGAGCACTTAGCCAGGTCGATGGCAGAAGCGTTGTACATAGCGGAGTCAGGAGCAATGCTCATGGCAATCTCGCCGCGCTTGAGAGCGGAGGTGCTCATGGGAACAACGCGCCAAGTAGCGGGCTCAGCCTGCAGCTCAGAAACCTTCAGAGCCAGACCCTCGCGCTTGGAGTTGTCGGTCATGGAGGTGCCGACATCGAACTTCTTGCCGAAGTTGCAGCTGGTAGCGCCATCGGAGATGACGAAGTCCTCTTTCAGCTGGTGGTTGCCGTCAATACCCTTAACGGTCTCACGCAGGGCGTCGCCGTCCAGAGTGCCAGCAGCCTTGAAGTCCCACTTGCCATCGATGAAGATGACATAGCACTCGCCGGAAGCGTTGATGTGCTCGTCAGCACCCATCTGATGGTAGTTGGCAGGCTCAGTCCAGCCAGCCTGGGTGGCGGGGTCGCTGTACCAGTAGGTGTAGGACTTGGTGGTGGCATCATAAGCGATAGCGAACAGCTCGTCGTTGGAGTGGTCGGTATCGTAGATGCGGCTGTAGTGGGTCACCTTGGCAATGTCAGCGATGTAGGTGCGGCTGTTCTTGTCGATGGTGGAGTAGTTGCGCAGCTGGTAAGCGTCCTTGGTCGGGGTGACAACATTGCCGGTGCTGCGGAAACCGTACATGCAGACATACAGAGGAACGGTAGCCTTGACATTGACATGGTTGACAGTAGCGACGGTGATGTCGTACTCAACGCGGCCGTCATCGGTAGCGACGCCCGGGTGCTCTTCCTCCGTCGGAGGAGTCTCTTCCGGAATCTCGGAATTGTTGTCCAGGTAGATGTAGAACTGGGTGCTCATGGTGGGGTCTTCGTTGCTGGCAGTGTCAACACCGTTTGCCTTGGTGTCGTCGCTGACCTTGGCCTCATCAGCAGTACCGTGGTTCCAGTTCACCTTGCCGTTTGCTTCCTGGCAGTCGGAAATCTTGACGAAGTGCTCCAGCTTGCTGCCGTCGCTCTTGGTGGTGGTGTAGATGCCGTACTCGCCAACGGTGTTGTAGGAACTGCCCATGATGTAGGCGGCAGGGATGGCCTTGAAGCCAGCAGTGTCCTGGTCGGCGTAGGTGACGGAACCGTCATCGTTCACCTTGTAGAAGGACTTCGTGCCGATGCGGTAGACGGGGGTGGAGTGCAGCATTGTCTCATCGTTGGGATGATTGGCAATCACAGTGTTGTCAGTGGGCTGCTGAAAATCCTCTGCAGCGAATGCAGTGATAGGCGCCATGCAGCTGGCGGCCATTGCCATGCCCAGAACGGCAGAGGCAACGCGCTTATAACTTTTCATTGGAAAAGCTCCTTTCAAAAAATGTGTTTGTGTTATTCCATTCATCCCATCCGGAGATTGTTCCTGCATACAGCCGCCGTCAAGGAAGTCTGGTCGAAATCAGTGAGACCAAAATTGTATTTTGTACAACCATGGTCATGCCCTTAAAAGCATCCGATACCGCCGGTATCGGACCACTGACTTTATTCTATGCGGTTCGCACATTCGTGCAAGCGAAAAACATCATCTTTTTTCAAAAATCTAACACAAACCCCGATTTTTTTGGAAAAATCTTCGCAAAAACGCAAATCTGCCATAAATGTGTATGTTTTCAGAGTGTCCCTGCACGCAAAAACCACCGCCCTTTCTCGGATAACCCGAAATCAGGCGGTGGTTTGTATGGCATGAATCACAAAATGTTAAAGAATAATTCTTTACGGAATAATTTTTGGAAAAACTATCTTTGGCTCAGCTTGTCTTGGTAGTCCCGAACACAACATCATAAATGCTGGGAACATCGTATGGGCTCACGATACGAGGAACAGGTTTGCCGGATGCGGGAGTTTTGAACTTTTCCGGCGCGTCAGAGATGATGACATCCGCTTTTTCCCACTCGCTGTCTTTCAGGAACTTCGCATACCGCATCCCGACCATTTCCTTGATGGAGAGGCTTTTCAGCTGCATGGCATATTGGCAGACATCCTTCGTGGGCTGGTAGTCGGTGATGACATTGCTGTACGCAAGCGACCCGGTAACTGTCCTATCGACCATGATGAGTTCGCGTTTCTGCAAATCCACGACAGCCATGACCAGCTGGCCGGATTCGGTAGTCAGAGCGAACCGGTCCTTCACGGTGGCAGGCTCGAACTGTTCGCCGGTCATGCCGTCACGAACCATCACACCGCAGAAGGCTGTATCCATCTCGGAGAACTTCTCGCCGGTATAGGAGTTGACGGCCATTGCGGCATAGCGGATACCGTTTTGCAGGCATTTCTTGATATCGAAATCCACATACTCGACAGCACCGTTCTTGCCGCTGCTCCTGCGGTCACCGGAATGGATAGCACCGAGCGGCTCAACCTTCGGATTCCCGTAAAAGACGAAGATGACCTTCTCATCGCCATAGAACGCGACCGAGAGGTCCAGGTCAACGCCGTCCCATGCCTCAGTCTCGGAACTCGCTTTCCAGTAGAGGAACGCACGAAGCACATTGCCCTCCGGGAGCCGGGTTCTGGACCCGCATGCGGCAGAACGCAGCGAGGAGGAGATTTGCCGGGGATTATCAGGGAACACAATGTCGTTGCAGTGGCAAGCCGGGTCAAGGTATACGCACTTCGGCTCGGTATCCTCCGCACGAAGAACCTGCCACAGCTGATTGAAGATATCGCGGGCAACACGGTTGCAGATATCCTCAGGGATAGGCTCAACTTCTCTGTCAAGAACCTTGCTGGCAGCACCGTTCGCCTTGCCGGTAGCAAGCTGGACGGGATTATTCCGATTCCGGAAATGGTTGATAAGCTGGACCAGAACGCGGGGCTCTACGCTCTTGCAGACCGAGATGAACCGGAACAGGACATTCTCCATCGCGGCAGTATCCTTGCAACTGCGCAGAGCGAAGTCCAAATACCGGGCAAACATACCGGGACGAAGCATAAGATGTGCCGTCAGCAGTTCTGCGTTGACAGGCGGCTTCATCAGTTCCTGCAGCTTCGAGTTATAGGTCTCGATTTTAATACCGTTGCGGACCTTATCGAAGATGGCTTTGTTCTCAGGGAAATACTTGGCGTACTCACCCGGATGCAGCTTCTCGCCCAGACGCTTGAACTGTTCAGGACGGAGTGCAAAGCCTTCGTCTTTCTCGACATGTTCAAGCAGCCCCAGAAGTTCACGGCGCTCTGCTCTTGTAAAGCTGCGGAAACGCGGTGCCTTGGCAAGGCTCACATCCTGCCCGCTCATAGCAGCGGCAAGACGCAGCACATCGGTAGCGCTCTTGAAATCCAAGAAGCATTTCTGGGATTTCCAGTCGGGACGATGGATAATATAGGATACATACAGTGCAAGGTTCTCCTTACAAGGAATATCCTTATCCTTCATCAGGGACATTACCTTATCCAGAAACTCCTCGCCACTGTCAGAGAGAAGCATCTTTACGGTATTCTGCTCATCAGGAGAAAGAGGGGCTTTGCCCGTTACACTCTGAACAAGATACCGGTAGATTTCATCCTCTGTGCAAGCCGGAATCTGCTTGGCTGCGGGAAGGTGGTCTCTATCAAGACCCTTGCAGAATCGGGACGGGTCAGAGTCGGGAGTCCATGTCCCACCGCTCAGATAGTTGAGGTAGTTGACGATATACAACTCCACAAGGCTCGCTTCCATCGCATCGTTCGGGAAATCCGGCCAAATGGGCGAAGTCTTTGAGATGGCTTTGCTATCTTCCGTGATAAACCCGTACAACTCGGACCAGACTTCGAGGAACGCAGTATGTGTAGCCTTGCAGCACGCCTCAAAGAGGTCGTACGCCATCACATAGCCATACTCCAGCAACTTCATGTTCGCGGTGCATACAAAGCGCTTTTCTACTACCGTCTCCCCTTCCATAGCCGGTGCGGGCGGTACGATACCGCGATGATGCAGAAAAGTAATGCGGTTGAAATCTTTAATAGTCAGCATACAAACCTCCTGACAAAACAAAAATCCCGCATCGAGAAGAATCTCGACACGGGGCTAAGACACACGATTGATACGGAAAGCACGACCGCTAA
Organism: Clostridiales bacterium; assembly: GCA_019418545.1. Taxonomy (GTDB): domain Bacteria; phylum Bacillota; class Clostridia; order Oscillospirales; family Acutalibacteraceae; genus Heritagella_A. Next base: position 171,991 of record DYBQ01000001.1, read on the forward strand.
ATTTCATATATGCCAGTCGAACAGACAAGCTGCAGGCGGCTGGCATGGTGTCTAAAGAAGGAAGCGGACATATAGCCGTATTGGGATGCGCTTACATTACCGTGACGGAGAGCAAAACCACGACTTTTCAAGTATCAAATAGAAGGATGTGGTTTTATAGCCATACACAGAAGCTCAAGAAATTGGACATTGCACTATCTTGAGCGAATAAACACATTATACCATAATTTGCTGTTGATTTCAAGAGGAATAGAACAAATAAATGTTGCTTATTTGTTAAATTGTGTCGCGTTATGGTTGTTTTTCGTGCGCGAAGCAGGTCTGGCGGCAAGGGGGTGCTCTATCGGCATTTTGACAACAAAAAAGCCCCCGCATTGCTGCAGGGGCCGACATCAATCGTCGTCTTCGTCATCCGGGTCTTCGTCCGGAATGTCAGGAATCTCGATTTGCTCGAGTTTGGAATTGCTTTTTTCGGAATCCTCTCCGAGGTCTTTCCGCTTCCGGGTCCGCGTTGCTTTGCGCTTTGCGGTAGCTTCATTGAGTTCCTTATCGTACGGAATCAAATCATAGGGCGAACCAACAATAGCCGTTACGACCTTGTCTTTGATGTTGCCCGTGAAATCATCCCGAATACTCGTCATCTCAATAGAGTGCTTTAAGACCGGAATCAATTTCCGCCATTGCCATTCTCTGAAATTTACGCCGGGTACAGATACCACCACCGAAGCATTTGCCTGCAATCCTTTCAGGACTACTTGCAGAAAGCAGCTGTACAGGTATCCAAAATGCACATCGCTGTCGTACATATCCGGCTTGTCTTTCCGGCAAACCATATCCGCAATCAGAGTATCCTCGTCCTCTCCCTTGCAGAAGATGACTTGTCCTAAGCGCGGCGGTTTATTCTGTGCCTGTTCGAGGTATCTCGTCTTAGCGTCCGGGAACAGCGCAGCGAAATCATCGAGACCTTTATCCCATGTATTGGTGTCGGGACACAGACAACAGATGATTCTGCGTCCATGGATACCAACAGGCAGAGTCCCGGCTCTGGTCAATCTATATTCTACCGGCATTACTGTACCTCAGTCCAGATGCCGAACATAGTAAATATCAATGCCCAACCGCTTCGAGACAAGGTCACGCACTACATCGCCGCCGTAGCTTTGCACATTAACGCTCTGGTCAATAATAGGCATGTCGATGTCCAGAAAGTAGGGACCGCTGCCAGTGCTGCGCACAGTGTTGAACTTCTCGGCAAACTCTGTGCCTTCCAGAGGGAACCAGTTGAGCCAGCCACAATCCATCATGGGCATCGCGTCACGCTGATGTTCCGTCTGGGCTTTCAGAATGGCATCGCGTGTCGCAGGTTCGTGCAAAAGGTCGTTGATAGCCTTGCAAGTATCCTTCACCTCTTCACGAAGCTTCCAGAGCGCATCCTTCCCCATCTCGTTTGCTTTTTTGGCAAAGTTAAGGTGTTCCGCTACTGCACCTTTCGGGTTGAGATGTTTGAGAAGTGCGTTGATTTCCTTGTCAGTCAGGGTATCATCCAGCTGGAACTTGCAATCGTAAGTATCGACAAGCGCGTTGCTGAATACCGGCAGCGTAATGCCAAATCCATTGATAATGACATTCTTCTGGTTCGTGGTGTAGCGGTACAGAGTCGGGCAATCGTAATTGACCCAATCCCGTACGAAGTTTTTAGCACGAGACAGATTTGTACAGCGCTTCGTGGTATTGCAAGTCGAGAACTCATACCAAACGATTTCGCTGTCGTTCGCGTAACGGATATCCCGCAGCTCAGGGGTAAGACCTTTGGTGATAGTCATAGGTTGCATGGCATCAATGCCGTTGACTTCGAGGAAATCCTGCAGCACCCACGGGTTGATGGCAAGAGCATATCCCTTGCCTTCTGGGTACGCATTGGCAGGCGTAACGCTGCGCTTATCCTTCTTGTATACGCGCAGCCTCGTGTCGTTTGCAGGTGTCCAGTCATCGTTGTAGGTTGACATAAATGCCTTGGGACCGTTTTTCGTTATGGCAAATTTGATTTCTGCTTTCATGATATTTTCTCCTTTCTGCCTTATTTAGGCAGCGTATCGCATTTAATGATTCCGCCATCGTCGGTTTCCGTCTCGAATCCGAAATGGCACCAGCCATATTCGTCCGAGAGCCAGTCAGAAACATCGTCGAGGAATTCTTCGATATCGTCATACTGTTCCTCTCGCAGAAACTGGGGCGTGTAGACCTCAGTCGGTAAAGAGGCAAGAGCCACCATATCACCATCTGTATCCCACTTGATATTCTTAATCAACATAGGTCACACCTCCTGAGTGTTGTTATTCTTGTTCTGAAGCTGCTCCGTCTGTGCGGCATAAAGACCAGCAGCGTAGGCAGTATACAGTTCCTCAAACCGGGACTCGTCCTTGCTTGCCAGCCAATCCGTGGTGCGCTTGAGCGGCTCTTCCAAGGGCTCGAAGTCGTCTTCCATCAGAAGACCGGCGTGACCGCTATCGGTAAGGTACTGTGCCAGAGCACGCTGCCTGACATAATGCACCGCGTCAGCAGGCTCAATCACCTTCTCGTCAGCGCATGTCCAGTACATGTCTCGGTCCTTGTACCCGCGATACAGCCCCTCAATGGTCTTGGGGTCAGGCAGTTCACCGCACTCATCCCGTTCATCGAGGTCGAAGATACGAACTTCACGCACCGTGCCATCGTTCTCCGGAGGAAGCAAGATGCTGCGTTTTACGACTACATCATCTTCTTCATCATTGCAGGGAGCGACGATGTCAAAAACGCGGTGTGTGTCGTAGTCAAGCTTACAAGGTGTTCTCTGGCGCATGCCGGACGCGTAGTCCGTATAGCAACTGACATTCTCATTGATGTGATGAGGAGCGTTCAGCGCTTCGATGTACTGACTACGACCATACCAGTAGACTTTCTCGGTATGCCCATCGCTGGAAAGCTTAAAGACCTCGCGGATGTGGTAGCGCTCACGCTTGAGGACTACAAGCGCGCGGCAGAGCTCGGCGATTGGGTCGGGCGAAGACCGAGGAACGGTCACCAGCTGTGTGCTGTCATCAAACATCGTGACAAGGAAGACGATAACGGTAGCAAAATTGATAAAACTAAACATGGTTTTTCTCCTTTTAGTGTTATTTTTTCGTGGTTTGGTTTTGCTGCTCAGACACAGACCCTTGCAGCGGTTTCTGCTCTTTCGCTTTTTTGGCAGTCGCACTCTCTTTGCCGACGAGGAAAGATACGAAGCAGGTCGCCAGCATGTAAAAATACATGTATGTGTCAACCTGTCGTACTTCTATCTCTCCGTATTCCAGCAGTTCAAGAAGCCGCCAGACAGTGCTCATACAGACGATGAGCGCAAATAATAGGTGCTTTTTGGTCATGAATACTCCTTTCTTAAGTAGTTCCGGCAAATATAAAAGCAGGCCCATCCGAAGATGAGTCTGCTTAGTAAAGCCAGTATGTGAATTGTACGAGCGTAAAACGCTTAAAGTAGAATGGTATCTATCGTACAATTTTCATTCTATGCAGTTCGCACGTTCCTGCAAGTGATTCTTTGCGAAATTTTCGCCGCTGTGACGGACAGATTCCTTATATCATGAACATGTTCAGGAGAATATCCGAACTCGTAGCGAGGAACTTGTATTCGCGCCCGTCCACAGTTGCGATAAAGGGGATATACCCTGTCTGAGAATCCTTCACATCACCGTATTTCAAGGTCAGGCCGTTCGGCAGTGTGAGAGACTTGGACAAAAGCGAAGTATCGATGCTTTGCTGGAACGCCGATACCAACACAGTGTCTGTCCCCTTTTGCAGCTGCATATAGCTGTCGCTGATTTCCAGAGAAACATCATCAGCTACTGTCTCATCAAAGAGAGTGGCTTTCGGGGTTACATCGGAGATGACACTGTCAGAGAGAAGCCTTTTGATAGCATCTACCTGTTCGGAGCGGTGTTCCTCATCCAATGTTACTGCGACTGTCAGGTACACATCATCCGACACATTGCGAGCGCCCGAAAGAAGCGTTTCATCGCCGTTCTGGAACTCTCCAATAGAGTTGCTCGCATCGCCATTGACAAGTGCTAAGCGGTACGCCCCTGCCTGCGCTGTGGAGTCTTCGCTGCGGTATGCGACTGTACAAGGTTCCTCGATATCGGCGCAAGGTACGAAGACCTTAGCGTCAGACAGAGTCAAGGGCAGATAGGATTCCTGCGACAGTTGAATGCCTTCTTCGCCTGCCTCAAAGTTCATGACGGGGGCAAAGTCCGCAACTGCTGCGGATTCAGCAGTTCCAGCCGTTTCGCCGGTCTCAGCCGTAGCCATATCGGGGAACAGCATATCCTCAAACAGCTGTGTGTAGTTGACCGTTTTCTGCAGTTCCTTGATTTCGCGGTTCATCCGCGCCGCGTCAAACTGCGCGAATACGAGCATAATGCCCATGACTGCCAGAGAAATGGCAGCAAGGCGTTTCATATTGTTTTTCTTATTCATTTCCTTCATCTCCAAAAAGTAAGTGTTACATCGTGATAATTTGCACCGTTGCAGGTATACATCAGAGTTCCGCCGCCCATTGTGGCGCTCGACCCGTCTGCATACAAAAGGTCACTGTCTCCGTTGATGCCACTGCAAACCCCGGTACAGGTCAGTGTCTGCACAGAAGTGCCTCGGTAAATGTAAGCCAGCGTCCCGGCGTGGCAGTTTTTGATTTTTGAGAATCCTTGGTTCCAGTGGTCACCAACCACCATCGTATTCCCTGCCAGAAAATACGCGGCGCTGTCTTTTGCGTCAACAAATCTCTGCGCGTGTCCGTCGAAGAGCGCTACATTTACGCCGACAGAAGGAATCACAAGGAGTCCGTTCATGCCGGGTCTGCGCTGCATCTCAGCTTGAACGCTTTCGTTCGACACGCCGCCGGTCTTCTCTTTGAGTTCCTTATCGCAGAGTGAAACTAAAGATTTTGCCTTTGCTGCATAGTTCTCATTTGAGAAGGAAGTCGTCACAAGTTGTGCATCGGTTCTCACTAAGACATCCTCCATGGTACGGGACGGCTGTCTTTTCACCGCCGTGGCATTCGCCTGTTCCTGCTGCGTCACGGCATCCACCTGACTGCGAAGTTGCTCTAAGTAAACTTTCGTCTTGTAGTTTGCAAAGAGGAGCAGCAAAGTACCAAGCCAGAGTAGACAGATAACGCCGATGGTTCGTTTGGTTGCTTTGGTCATTGAGTTTTTACTCCTTTCGTTGTTTTCGGCAAATAAAAAACAGACCCATCCGAAGATGAGTCTGCCTGACAAGCCGAGTGTAAATTGCACGGGCAGAAAATGCCTAAAGTAGAATAGTATCTATCGCACGATTTTCATTCTATGCCGTTCGCACACTTACGCAAGTACCCTTTGCCGAATTCGACAGAAAAAAGAGCCGCTGCCCTTGGCTTTGGCAGCGACCCTAAAGCTATAATCTATTTCTCGTAGCTAAGCACTTTCAAATTGATGTATTTCTTTCCGTTCGGCATCTCGTGCGGTTCGATACCGACCTTGACATTGACATCCGCAGTCTTATCCTTGTTTTTGATTTTGGCACTCACAGCCTTGTTAGCAAGCAGGGCTTTTGCAGCCGTTGCACTGATTTTCACATCGTTGCCGTACAGTTTCGAATTTTTCCAGAGCACCGCGCTGCAATCTTTGTTTGTACAGCCGTATCCTTTCGAGCCCTCCGCAACATCACTTCCGCAGAACGGGCATTTACCGAGCACAGTGCCGGATGCACCGCTATGGTCAAATTCCAAGTGAAATTCAGGACGGCCCTTAGAACAGTCGCAGGTCAGGATACAGTCGTATTTCTTGCCGGTTTTCTTGCTCACACAGCCCTTGAGCGGTACTTTCCCCTTCGTGAGCAGCGCAGCGGCAGTCGTTTTCGTGAGCTTCTTGCCGATAGATTCAAAGAACTTGTTTTTCTTCCAGAGCGTTACCGGGCACCGGTTCCCGTCTTTGTCTTTTCCAATACAGGAGAAGGTTTTCTGTGTTTCCACCACATCATTGCCGCATCGAGGACATTTGCAGATGACCGGAAGGTTCCCGTGTCTGGTTTGTGCCGATTCAATCGCAACATTCTTCGCCATGATTTCTTCTATGGTTTTTTTCGTGAATTCCAGAACATCGATACGGGTTAGGGTTCCGTCCTTGATAGAATGCAGCTGCTTAGAGAGATTCACTGTTACCGGAACATCGAGGTTGATTCCGAGTTTTTCCATCGTATCGACTAACCGGAACCCTTCTGCTTCTCCGTAATAGACGCCCTTTTTCAGAGAGATATAATTGCTCTTGACGCATCTGTCAACGGTATCGGCACGGGTCGCCTCGGTGCAAATCGTAGCATCCGACAGGATTTCTTTCCATTCCTCATCGGTATACTCTTCATTTGCCTTTTCGGCACCGCGCATCGGCGCGACCATCCAGTTGTTAAGAGACTCAACCGTATACCGCTTCGGAGGCGTAGTCATCTTCCCTACCGTCTTGAAATTGATGTTTACGGCATCGCCCTTATTAAGTTTCGGAAGAAGTTTGTCTCCACCCGTAGGTTTCTCGAACTTTCGCCAGCCGGGAGTTACCTGCACATCACCTTTCAGGGTAAAATCCTCATCATAGCTGTGAATCACGATGGTTGTGCGGTCTACTGTACAGGCTTCTTCACAGAAAACAGCACAGAACCGGTTCAAGATACAGTCAAAGACCGTTTTCTGTGTTCCGGTAAGGGATACAGGCCATTTTCCTGTCGGTGTGATAGCAGAGTGTGCTTCGATTTTGCTGTCATCATAGATGATTTTGAGTTTCGGTTTATTGACAAGACCTGTAATACCGTTCTGTGCAAGACCTCGTATCGCGGCATCGACCTTGACGGTCTCATTCGTTGCCAGATAGCTGCTGTTGGTACGGGGATAGGTAACATACCCTCCCTCATACAACGCCTGCGTGGCGGCAAGCACATCGGCAGGAGACAATGTCTTGTCGGCTTTGCAGGCAAAACTCTGCAAATCGCTCATCGAGAACAGCTTACCGGGATTGACGGTCTTGCGCTCTGTCTTGATATTGGTCACTGTGGCACCGGCTTTGTTGAAGGCATCTGCCAGCGCCTGCGCCTCGGCCTCGTGTCCTTCCTCGAATGTCCGTTTACTCGTGAGTTCAATTTCCTCGCCGTTCGTCTTTTCTTTGCTGGAAACAGCCGAGTACGGCTTCGGGACAAATTCCTTGATGGCTTTCTCACGTTCGATGATATGCTGTACGATAGGACATACGCAGCGCCCGATACGGGTAAAGCTACCGGCCTTGATGGATACATACCGTGTTAATTCAATGCCGAGCAGCCAATCAATCTCACTGCGCGTCTCAGCAGAAGAAGACAAGGATACGTATCCGGCATTGGGCTTGGCTGTCTCGAATGCCTGCTTAATGGTCTTGTTCGTAGTATCAGGAAGCCAGAGCCGATAAATCGTCTTGGGGGCTTTCAAGCCATACAGAAGCACTTCATCGACAAGCCGCTGCCCTTCTCTATCCGGGTCTCCGGCATTGTAGATGGCATCCACATCCTTGCGGTTCATATGCTGGTTAGCGACCTTGATAAGACCTTGTACTTTTTCCTTGCCCTCAAACTTAAACTTCCAGTCATCGGGGAAGAACGGCAGTTTCTTCAAATCCCATGGCTGTTTCACAGCGGGGTCATAGCCGGGAAAATACGCATCGAAGTCTATCAGTTCATACAGGTGTCCGACCAGGGATACCACGATATAGTTATCGCTTTCGAGCCATGTGTTGCGGTCTTTTCCCTGCCTCTCGAACTTCTCGCCCTTCCACCATGAAATAGCGCCCGCGATACTTCTTCCGAGCGATGGTTTCTCGGCGATTACCAGAATCTTTCCCATGAAAAAATGCCTCCGTGCAAAAATCGGGTTTTATGTATTCAGTATACGGCAATTCGCACGCAACAGCAACAGCACACCGCCAGGCAAATTTTCCGAAACGGTGTGCTGTTTTCGCTTTAGCTTAACCCGATACTGAGATTTCCTTCGGTATCCATCGTGATGCGCAGCTTATCGACCAGAGATTTCCGGAACAACTCCTTCTCCTTCTCGGTCATCTCGATGCGCGTCTGACCATAGGCGCTTTGCAGCATATCCTCAATGTTGCAGCTTCCCAGCTGCTGCTTGAGATAGGATGCGCATTCGAGCGCCAGAGCATCGTTGCGGAGCCGGTATGCGTCTCCCGCCTTGCAGAACTGGTCCGTATAGCAGTAGAGCACATGATGTTCCCGCATCTTATTTACGATAGCCTTGCTGGTCTTTTCCCGCTCGAACATCATCAAGAACCTGGCCGTTACGACATTGTTGATGAACGGCCAATAATCGGAGTCTGAGGAGAACAGAAGAAAGCTGTCGATTTTCTTATCGTAGTGCTCCTGGCAGCAGCAGACTGCGACCGTCATATCGACAACGCTCTTTCCTTCCACAACGCGCTGCGTCATGAACCGGTCTACCTTGGCTTTCGTGTAATGCTCCACGAGTCCCCAGATGGACGAAGCGTTCACATCATCGAACAGGAAAATCTTTTGAATCTTCCCGATAGCCTCAGGAGACAGGCTCTGCAGCACAGCAAAGAACTTCAACGGGTCACAGTTCTCGCAGTCCACGAGGATTTCAGAGCGGACGGAATGAAGCAGGAACTGCTCGACATTCTGCTGTGTCTGTTTGCTTTCCCCGCGAACTTTGTCGTAGTCGCAGAAGGTATCTCCGTTCTGAGCATACAGCCGGATAAGGAACTGTTCATCACTGCCCAGAAGGTTTCCGCCCTCGTCAGCCTTGAACTGCCAGTTGAGGAAGACATTGTACGGGAATCTGATAATATTCTCGTTGTAGTACAGCCACGCTCTTTCCTGCGCCCTGTCCTTCGTCTTGGTCGGGAACGAAAACATCTGACGAATATACTCCCACGGCACCCACATCGGGAAGATATCCTTGCAACCCTGAATACGATTCGCGATTTCCGCCGCGATTCGGGGCCGGTATTCGTCCAGCGTACAATTTGCTTTGACGATATCAAGCCCGTCCTTGCGCAGTGCTTCGGTTGCTGCCTTTGTCATATCCATTGAATGCAGGTTTTTGAGGTCGTTTACCATCTGCATCTGCAGCTGCTTATAGCAGTGCTCGATGCAGGTAAATAGAAAACATAAGTTGCGCACCATCCGCGCATCCTGATTTTTTTCGAGTTCTTCGTAAATTTCCGGCAGCAACTCTCCGGAATCAAAGATGTTCTTATCAACGCCGAGCAAATACCCGGCTTTTGATACGATTTCCTTTTTGTCGGTATAAGTATCGTTTGCGAGTGCAGTTTTAAGCTTTGCTTCGGCAAATAAATAGCCCATGCGGAATCCCTCCTTTATGCTTCGATGCAGAGTTTAATTTCTGACGTTCAGGTAACAAGAAACCCGGCATTGGTTTGCCGGGCAGGAATGTTATCTGAATTTGTCGCGGATTTCTTCGTCCGTTGCCGGGCGAGGTTCGCGGTGTTTTGAGATGATATACGCGGAGCACTGCTCATTCAGCCAGTCGATATCATTGCGGTCTACCTGACTGAATCGCTGGCACAAAACATACACATGTACGCCAGCCTTCGCAGCAGCTTTGAGCAGTTCGCGTCTGCCGTTGAAGATGTCGTGGCGGCATTGGTCATAAAACAGGAACACCATCGGTTTCCGGCTTTGCGCTTCCTCGCTCTCGGGGTCTGCCATCGCAAAACCCTGCGCCTGAAAGTTTGCAAGGTCTACGGACTTGCCGATTGCTTCACCGGCACCATCCTGCAACGCGAACAGCAGCCGCCCGTGCGGGGCGTTGCCGTACTTGGCGCGAACCATCCGGCAGATGCGGTCAAATTCCTGGTCGAAGCCGATATACAGGACAATATTGTTCTCATCGCGCAAGCAATCGACTACTTCTCGCGCCGCCCAGAGCGTTTTCCCCGCTCCGGGGCGTCCGGCAACGACATTGATGTGATTATCGATGTTCATACGGCATTCCCCTTTTACTGCTTCTCGGTCTTGTCCTCCTCAGCCTTAGCGGGAGTCTCAGGCTCTTCTGCCTTTCCGGTGGGATTTTCCTCGACCTTCTCAACGGGTTTCTCCTCGACCTTCTCGGCATCAGCATCAGAAGCCTTCTTCTCGCCGCCCTCGTCCTTTTTCTCGGGCATGGAGCAAGGAACCTTCACGACATGGACCAGAACGACCGGCTCGTCATCCTCGTCCTCGTTGTCGGCATCCTTCTCGGCATTCTTTTCGGCGCATTTGCGGCAACCGCCGCAGGGAGCATCGTCGCGCAGTTCATCGAGGTCGAAGTCATCGTCATCGGCGGTCATGGCCGTCGTGGCACCAAGCACAACACCGATAGCAACAGCGCCAAGAGTAGCAGCGCCGACAGCAGCGAACAGATTTTTCAGAATGGACATGATAGTTTTCTCCTTTTTGTCAAATAGCAGTTATTTAATATTCTCGGATATTCAGAAATTTCAAATATCCGTGTGTGTATCCGAACAATCCCCACAGTGCAGCAGATGCCGCATCGCGCCGTGCCTTATCGGCAAAAGCCTTGAACGGAACGACCGCATCTTTCAGGTTCCGGTATTCGTCAACATCGACATTCATGAGAGACTCGATAGTCTCAGGCATCTCGTTGCGGAAGAAGATATATACTTCCTGCCACTGCAGTTCCTGTTCTCCGCCGCCGACGAGCAGGTATTCGATGCCGATACGAAGCGCACCGGAAATCAAGGTCTTGTAGAACTCGTCGTCCGGGTCAGGAAATCCTGCAAGGATTGTGGCAGTCATATTTTGACAAGCAGCTGAAACTTCACGGTTCCTGTCAAACGATTCCGTTCCGGCACCGGGCAATACGAACTCGCTCGGCAATCTCGGATAAGAGCCCTGTGCGGGGCTCGGTGTACCGGATATAATATCGGGATTCAAAGCCGTAGTATTCTGCCGGATAAATTCGGCAGGCTCCGGCATCGGATGTCGTTTAGCCCAGGGCCAACTCATGCAAATCACCTCTAATTTTCATTATCTGCAATTCGCACGAATCGGCAAGAGTTTACGGGTTGTTTTTGTTTTGCTTTTGCTGTTCCTCAGTTTCAAAATGCTCAACGCGGATATGAGAGACTCGTTCCACCTCTTTGAACGTTGCGACCTTGATGAGGATATTCTGGGAAGTGATGTTCTTACGGTCCTTCCGAGTCACCGCAACATGCCGCATCGTTTTCCAGTAGAGGTCCGGCGAAATAAGGCTGAGCGTGTAGATAGGCGTTTTCGTGGTTTCCAGAATATAGTTTGCAGCCATCGCACGGATATGTTCACGGTCATGCAGGCTCATGGTGCAGGGGTTATCGTTCACGAGAACACGGAGCAAAACGGTCGGTACGAACTGAGGGTGTGCTGCTCCATCGTCATCGAAAGCATACGAGAGAGCGTAGGCAATGAAATCCATGGTGCGCCACTGCACGACCTTGTCGTTGTCGCGGACGGCGGGCGTGAGGGAATCTTTCGACACATATTCGGCGCTGACAATTTTCTCACCGGGTTCGAGTTCTTCCTGCATACAGGCAACGATTTCGCGGCGTTTGCGCTCGCAGAGTTCATCGGTGAGTTCTTCTTCTCCGCAGCAGACTACGATATCATGGCACAGTGTACGGGTGCCGCGCTGAGTGACAATACGCAGATAGAGTTCTTTCGGATTGATGGATGACATCAAAATATCAGTACCTCCCGGCAGCAAGAGTATGCTGCAGATATTTTACGCCGTTCACGGCGATGAAGAGTATGCTTATCACAACAGCCGGTGCAGTGGACACTCCCATCGCAACCAGGACTGTGCGGATAATCCAGAGAGAAAGGTCAAGGGTGAAATACCGAAAACTCGAAAATGCAATGAGCAGTGCAAATAACAGAATCGATATCCAGGACCCCTTGATATCCTGAGCGCTCGGACAGGAATGATAGGCTATCTGTGCCATGAGTATGGCAGCGACCCATACACCAGGTTCGCAAAGAGCAGCGGCAGTCCCGCCGTTCTGCCAAACCTGCATGATGTACCAGCCGAGCAGGCAGACATTGAGGCTTCCGAACAGTGCCGGGGCAATGCCGATGGCTGTTTTCTGGAGCAGCGGAAGCAGGAACAGTCCTCGCGGCGTGTAGTTGACATACCCGAGAGCCTTATCCCCTTCCTCGCGCTTGAAACGATAGAGCCGGAACTTATCGATGTGTGCGCCGGTGAAAAGAGCGACCAGAAGGTGCGAGAGTTCGTGGTGGATGACACCTATTGCTGTCCAGCGTGTATCGTAGCGTTCCGCAAATTCGACACCAAACGCTTTCTCCATGAGCCAAAGACTTCCCTGCCGTCCCGCCCATTCAATCGCCATAATGATGACGACGGTGGCAATCAGAATCACGCCGCGATAGGCGTCCAGAAACGCAAGGACTGCATTCATCACCCGTTCACCCTCTCTTTATGGATTTTCTGCTTTTCGCAACCGCCGCAGCGGAGCAGACAGCAGTAGTGTTCGTGACGAATCAGAGCCTTGAAGTAGGAAATTTGTGTGCGGACCGCATACGGACATGTCCGGTCTTTGACGGAACAAAGTCGTATATACTGATACCTTGCCACGAAAACTCCTCCAAAAACTACATTTCTTCGTCACATCCACATTATACCAAATGAGGTGTACTGAATACAAGCATGATGCGATTTAGTTGCATTTTGTTCACAATTTACTTTTACTGGTGCAAGTTATATCGTTCCCGCTCAAAAGCCCTGTATGTGGGTCTGTTTCGAGCGATACCCAGCTACACCCTTCTGATGCAGGCGGAGATGCCTCAAATTCGAGCCGTACACCGCAGGATAGTAAGTTTATGCCTTGACCGAGATAGCCGTGCTGGCATAGACGCTCGTGCGGGAAACTATGCACCAGAGAGCAAACGGCTGCTTGAATCCGACTGCAGTACGTTAAGTTTGAACCGTGCTCTGTGCGAGACCCACTGCTGAGACAGGCAGAGATGCCCCGAATTCGGGTTGCAGCCGTAAGTAGGGTAAACATACGCTTCGGCTACGACAGGCTCGTCTGCCCTAAGCGTTCTTCGCCCTGGCAGAGCATAGGCGGCGATTCCCGCATGCGACCTCTGTCGAAACAGTGCTGAATGCCCGGATGTGATGGACCCGGAACGCGGGAGTGTTAGTTCCGGTGCTGTGGTAGCCTTGTGCCGAACGGTAGCCGGTCGTGTGCCAGCGTGCAAGTGCCGTGCCGAGAGGGTTCAGCTGCGAGGCAGGCTGGTGCCGCTCCAAGGCTATCAGGTGCGCTCAGGGGAGGTTCAGAGGTCTAGTGACGAACCGGGGCTTTCTGGGGCAATCAGGGGCTTACAGGTGCTTCCCGGTTCCGTGGACTCCTGCTATCCCTCACCGCGCAGTTACGCGCAGCTGCGCTAGGTGTTCGCCGTTGTATTGGCTACTACCTGCGAAAACGCAGTTGCCGCCATACAGCGGCCTACGGGAGTTTGAGCTTAAGTGTTTGCGTAGCCACCCTACTCCACTCAGGTTCCACCCACAGGCACTCTCAGGGACTCCGGTGCTTTCTTAACCGTTCTCCTGCTCTTTCCGGTTCTTTCTAAAAAAATCTAAGACTCTCTTTAATCTTATAGAGCTCTATATATCTAGTGCTGCACAATACCTGTTTTCTTATTGCCACCATTTTGCGTAAATTTGCGAAACAAAACGGGCTCCGGGCTCAGCAAGCGGTTTTACCACCTGCTGGATACTTCGTCATCGTATTCACCCAGACACTCAGCAGACATCTGGAACGCGGCGTCATCTGGGAAATCAGTCTCAAAATCCTCTGGGTCGTCATCGGGTTCTGCGAGCCAAAGGTTTGCTTTGGAGTAGTCCACGCGCTTCGGCCGGAACTCATCCAGCAGCAACTCATCCATCGAGCAGACGGTCTGATAGTCGCTGCCGAGGCGGACAGCCACGCTCAAGTTGCTGCCTTCAACGACCTCCTTGCGAGGCAGTGCGAGCGTTGCGGGAAGAAAACCAGCATCCTGAAACGGCTTCGTGATTCGGTCGATGGTCTTCTGTTTGGCGTACAGGTCAAGACGCAGCTCGGCTTTTTCGAGAACGGGCAGGAACGGATTCTTCATCTGCTCGACTGCTTCAACAGCCTTGACTTTGAGTTCATTTGTGTGCTCGACAACTCTGTCAGCAGCTGCGCGAATCGAGCGCTCAAGTTCCTCGGCAGTCTGCTCAATGACTTCCTGCAGAGCGCGGTAAACGGTCGCTACATGGCACTTGAACAGTTCCGCAATCGCCTTGACGCTCCAACCCTCTCCTGAGAGTGCCTGCATCTCGAGTGAACGGCGCATACGGCGCTTCTTCTCTTCGTCCACGATATCAACACCGCGAATTGCAGCCTGACGCTTGACAGTATCGATGCCGATTTTGAGTTTTTCAGCAATCTGCTTGATGCTCAGTTTTTCCTTGTCAAAGAGCTCGATGATGGTATCGTACATTGTCTTCTTGGCTTCGCGCTTTTGTGCCGCTTCCCAGATTTTTCTATGGTTGCGGATACGGTAATCCGGAATGACCTTGTGGTCAATTAGAACGCCGAGCATCTTGCGGTCAGTAGCGGAGCTGGCAACCGGGTACAGAATCCCGTCATGGGTCTGACGGCTCCTATCCATCTTCTTCTTGAAAGTGCTGATGCGCAGATTCTTGAACTCTTCCTTTGTCAGACCAAGAGCCTCAGCGATGGTCTCATCCTTGAACGGATGCTTCACCCAGCTGACGATTTTTGCAACTTCCTTGTCCGGAAGCGGCTCCGCAAAGGTAGAGTTAATAAGCTGTGCCTTTTCCAAAGACGCAGCTTGGTGATAATCGCATGCTGTAGATAAGCAGTACAGCAGCACAGTATGCCGTTTTCCAACAGGGGTCGTGTTTCTGCGCAGGGAATCGATAACCGCATCCCATCGCTGTGTGATGCAGCGTTCGGCAATCTCAGACCAGGGTCTTGCAATACTTCTGGCAGAAACTACAGAGCGCTCCGTATTCCATTCAAGAATACGCTTCGCAAAGCGTTTTTTTGCCCATGCGAGCTCCTGCTCATCGGTGGTATTAAAGGTTTCGCGGTTCGAGACGACTGTATCGTCCACGATGCGCCACTCAACATCAATAGAATCTGCAAGGACATACAGGTCATTGAGCCGGTATCCCACTGCAGGGGCATGATAGACATGGCAGCAGCGCCCGGCCTTCGTATTGAAAGTGCCAGGCAGACGCATAATATGATTGATGCCTTTAACGGAATCGTCTACGGAAGCGTACAGGAAATTGTCGCCCCAATTCACAATCTCCGCTTTCAGCATCGTGCGAATCTTGGTATGTAACCGCTTATAGATTTTCAGGGCGTGCTTGTTGTTCGGATTGACAGGGTCTATGAAAATCCAGTAAGCTGCGCCGCGTCCGGTATTGACAACAAAGCCTTCCGGAAGAACCCCATTATAAATGGCGGTGGTCAGCATCTTGCAGATGCCATCACTGTAATAGAGAGGGACACCCTCCTCATGACAGTCGATATCAAAGCCCAGAGAAATCAGCTGAGAGATACGGGAGTCTGTACGAATACCGCTCTCGCGCAGGGATTTAGCCCAGTACGCCGTGTTATTTGTGATGTACAGGTTCGTGGTGCAGTTATAGTATGTGAGCCGATTCGACTTTTCACTGGTCTTTGTGAAGATGCTATGCAATTCCGGCATGATAGTGTTCGGGGCAAATTGACGAATGGCACTAAGTTTGTGTCCGACACCCTCGGGCTTAGAGTACACCTGAAGAGCGCCCTCTGCTTCGCAGAACTCGTAGGTCTTGTAGAACGCAATATCGTTCTCCGTAGGGTAAATACGGCGCTCGCACTCGGGATAATCGGTATATTCGATTGTAGCAGCAGTTGCAGCTTGCATTGTGATACCCCTATATATGGCGTTCCATTGCATTGCGGACACATCATACTGTGATTTTAGTTGTTTATTTCCCATTATCTGCGGTTCGCAAGTATCCGCAAGTGGGTGCAGGCAGGGGTATATAGCAAGTTGCACAAGTGAATCAGGTGTATTGAATACAACTATGATTCGACAAATGTTAGCGCAGAACAACCTGGCTCTATCAGTGCTCAGAGCGGGAACCAGCCAGAAAGCACCAAAATCTTCTCTGTTTTTACCAAAACAAAAAACTCCCCGGCAAAAATGCTAGGGAGCGAGAAAATATTATTATGTTTTCGGGACAAACACAACATAGTATTGAGACTCAATAGCGCGGGTCCAGTCAGGAAGCAGGTCCATGACTTCGATGCACAGCTTATGCTGAGAGCGATTGAGCAGAACGGCATCAAAATCCCACTTATCGAGAGTATCCTGAACCGTGCGTTCAGTAGCACTTTCCGAGCCAGTGCCCATCGAGATAGAAGCGTCTATCACATCGTCCGGATACAGGTCTGCGCGGCTGTCTGCGAAGTCTTGGAACCCATGGTATATCGCTAAGCCTCCGTCGTTATAGCCCGTGTATAGGCGCTGAGGATTTAGTTCGTGAAGCTCCTGCACAAAGACCGGGTCCATCTTGTCGTAGGTCTTGTCAGGGTCATTGATAACAAAGGGAGCATAGAGAACGATGGCGGCGACCAGCACAACTAAGGTGAGAATTGTACTCCTCTTCGCCTGGCCTGTGAACCCTTCCGTTGGCCTGCCGCCGGTCTTCCACATCTTGTTTTCCTGCTCATTCATCATGACGGCGAGGAACCGGAAAATCAAAGGCGTAGTGACAATCAGAAGATAGGTGCGGATTCGTACATAGCGGGATGTAAGAATCAGACAGCAAAGTATCGGCAGAAATTCCGTGATGCGGACTTTCTTGTGCGAGGCAAAGACAATGAACAGAAATGCCAGACAGAAGAAGGCAACGATATCGGCGAGCTCGCACGGTTGCCATTCCGAGACATATTTCTTTGTAGCCTCGTTGTTTGTCAGGAAGAAGTAGTAGTATAGTTTGTAGGTATAGGGATTGATAAGTCCTGTCAGAAGACTGGCAACAAGAATCTGGATATAGGTCTTGACCTTCTTTGTCTTCTGTTCGTTCTCATTGACAAGACCGAAGGTATTGATGTCGGGCAGATAGCACATCAGAATGAAAAGAACAATGAACGCGAACAGAATAGGCAAAGACCCGCCATGCAGGTTCGCCCAGAGGAAACTCAAAACCGGCAATAGCCAGCACCGTTTCGAGTCCGGGTTCCGGTATAGGTCGTTCAAGAGATAGAAAGAGACCACAAAGAGAATCATGCCGATGTTCTGAGGTCTTCCGGCCCAGGATAGCAGCGCTGTGACAATGGTGACGAACAGACAATTCTCAAACGGGTCGCGCAGTTCTTTCGCCCAGGCATATTCGATAAAGAGCGCGTACAGGAACGCGGTGATGAAGGAATAGATGAGCAGTCCTACCACGGGATTAGAAGAAATGCACGAGAACTGATAGAGGATGATGCTGCTTAGCCATGAATGCGCGGTCTCTGTCAGCCCTAAATCCTGAGATATCCAGGAGAAGGTATCTGCAACCGGAATCGTGTGTGTAGAGCAAATTTCTCTGCCGAGAACGATATGCCAGTAATAGTCGCTGTCCCCGATTCCGCCCAATTCAATGAGCAATACACTGATAGCGGCTGCAATCAACGCGGCGAAGAAATAGAGCGTCTTATACCGCTTTTGCGAATGATGCATAGGATGTACCTCCAAAACGAAAAAATGGGCAGACCCAAAAGGTCCGCCCGCCGCAATGGTCATACTTCCATACTATGCCGTTCGCAAGATTCGGCAACTATTTTAGGATTTTTCGCTCTGACAGATGTTTCAGGAGCGTGGTGTACACATGATTGTTGATACAGTAGTCATGCCCGAAAAACTCATCATCGCTCTCCCCTAGCGCCTTCGCCAGAGCCGCTGCTACGGCAGGACTTCTGGAATATCCCGCATCGCAATGCACGATAATCTGGGAAACTTTGTCAACATACTGAAGAAATGTATCTGCGAAATTTGAAGGCAGAGTGCCCCGTCTATAGCCTCAAGGCTTAGGCGGGGGTGAATGCCGCGCCTAAGAGATATTTTTGAAGTTTTACACTTGCCAAAATGTACGAACTGCCGATAATTGATAGTAGAGGGCAAAAGCCCTACTCTCACAGAAAGGAGGGGAAACAAATGCACAGTGCTACTCAAATTTGTGTGAAACCGGGTTCTGAATTTTATCCTTATTTTGATACCATTGCTGCGCTTTGCAACAATTTGCGAAATGCCGCTTTGTACCGTACGCGCCAAGTCCTCACTATGGTGGAAAAGCCTTTCGACAAACTGACAGCAAACGAATTGGAGGTATACAACGAAATTGCATACGCTCTCCCGGCAATGGGTGACAAATTTAAAATGCCTGTTAAAGGCAAACAGTTTTTGTCGGTAGACTTTCTGGAGGCGTTAATGCGTGCCATCAACAACCCCGACTTTATGGCAAAGGGCTTACCAAAGAAGACTGCACAGCAAGTTCTAAAAGAAGTCGCCAAAAACATGAAAGGCTTTTACGCCAGTGTTCGTAAGTACAAAAAGGACCCTGCTTCTTTTACCGGGAAGGTAAAATTGCCAAGGTATTGTGAAAAAGGTGGCAGACACACCATTGTGTTTACGAATCAGGATTGCGTAATTTACGAAATAAAAGGCAAACCCGGTTTTCACGAAGTAAAGTTTCCTGAAATCAAAAAGCGATTGTACATTGCCGATATGCCGCTTCGCGGTCGTCTAAAGCAAATCACTGTGAAGCCGAATCACGGCAACTATATCGTGTCACTCGTTTTTGACGATGAAAAAGAAACCCCTGTAACAAGACCTCCGCACCGTATGGTTGGTATTGACCTTGGTGTAGATAACACTGCAGCTATTACGAACAATTTAGGCTTACCTTGCCTCTTGTTCAAGGGCGGTGTTTTGAAATCCATCAACCAGCTATACAATAAGAAAATGGCAGCAATTCAGTCTGAACAAACGAAAGGTACTGATAAAAAGTTTGTGATGACGAAAAAAACGCACAGCTTATGTGTTTGGCGCAACAATCGCATTGAAGACACAATCAACAAAATAGGAAGCAGTATAGTTGCCTGGTGCTGTGATAACGATGTTGACACCATTGTCATCGGTCACAATACGCATTGGAAACAAAATGCAAACATGGGCAAAAAGAACAATCAGACCTTTGTCCAGCTTCCGTTGTATAAGTTGATTCTGAACATCACCTATCGCGCCGAACGATGTGGCATTCGGGTTATCAACCGTGAGGAATCCTATACATCAAAAGCCTCTTTCTTGGACAATGATGTAATCCCTACTTACGGCAAAGAGGATGAGAACTACAAATTCAGCGGTAAGCGTATTAAGCGCGGTTTGTATAAAGCTGCTGACGGAACCGTCATCAACGCCGACTTGAACGGAAGTGCCAATATCCTGCGGAAAGAGTTTCCGGATGCTTTTGCATCTCATCAACCGGATTTTGGTAATGTAATCATTATCCGACACCCGGATTTAGAGAACGCAAAAAACAACCGTAAGAAACAGCTTGCCGAACCAAAAGCCATCAGCAAGTCGAAAACCAAACGCTTGAAAGCAAAAGGCAAAATGTAATCCCTCTGGGATAGAGCTTGTGAATAGCTTTAAACCCTTACCTTTTAGCTTCGTTTTGCTCGGAAGCCCCATCTATATGGACGGGGCGGAGCGACGTACTTTAGGCGGGGTGATTCACAATACATCTGGCGTCCTCGTCAGACATCGGTTTGAGCCCGTGTACGCTCTCGGCGGTGTCGATGTCATCGAACTGGAGGTATTCGATATGCCGGATATTCTCGTTGTTGGCCTCGTTCATGATGAGCGGCAGCTTATCGTCAGTGCTGAAAATCGAAATGATGAGCGTAGGTTCGTCGATGTTTTCGGCATCATACTCGGGTCCATACCCCAGAGCTGCAGCAAGGCACTGGGCACGATACATCACCTTGATTTTCACAGTCCCTCTCCTCCTTCCGGTCCATCAGAAATCCTGTACGATTCAGCCACTGTACGGGATTCTGAAGTAGTCCAGATATGCTTTGAATCTGTCCTGTGCCGTTAAGCAAGTATCCACTAAATACCCATGCTCATGGTTCCATTCGTGGAGCCCGCGATAATAAAACATCTTCAAGTCATCCTCGATAATAAACGGGACAATGTTATTTTTAAGACATTCTTTGAAAAGGATAAGTCTGCCGATACGCCCATTGCCGTCTTGGAACGGATGAATGCACTCGAAGTCGTGATGGAATGCAATGATTTGTTCGAGCGTATGATTTGGGACGGCATTATAGCCGGACAGCAATTCGGAAATCTCCGCTTCGACTTTTTCAGGCGCGGTGGTATCTCGCCCGCCGACCTCGTTAGGAACGCGTTTGTATTCGCCAACGGCAAACCAGTCTTTCCGGGAATCGCTTGTGCCGTTTTTTAGCGTGAGATGCAGGCGCTTGATGAGCGTCTCCGACAGCGGATACATAGCGTTGTCGATGACCATGTCGATGCATCGGAAATGGTTCGCGGTCTCGACAACATCGTCCACATTTACAGCTCCGCTTTCAAACCCGATAGTATTCGTCTCGAAAATATACCGGGTCTGGTCATGCGTCAGGCGACTTCCCTCAATATGGTTCGAGTTGTAGGTCAGGTCAATTTGAACTTTGTGGTAGATTCCGCCTTTCCGCTGCTTCTTCTTCTCTTCCCGAAGAACGGACAGCAAAGCGTTCTCAACCTTTGCGTTTGCCCGTTTCGGTTTCTCTGCGTCTTCCGGGATTTGCCATGTTTTACCGGCAAGAACTGCATTCGGGATTTTGCCGATAGCGCAGTAGTTCCGAACCGACCGTTCCGAGAGATTCCATCTTTTTGCCGCATCAGCGACCGAAATATAAGCCATACCGCCACCTCGCTTTAGTATAGTATACAACGATAACGGCAAAATGTCAAATTTTCATAGAAGTAATCCTGTATTTTGCCGATGAATGGCAAACAAAAAGCCGCCTACAAAAGTGGCAACTCACAAGACGACATGTAGAGGGGCTACAATACTTTTAGCTTATATAAATATACCATCCTATGTGAATTTTGCCATTGACATCCAATCAAGAAAATGCATACCATAAAGTGATGGCAACAAAAAATGCCGCCCACAAACAGTGAGCGGCATAATGTTGTTGTTTTATGCTTCGAGAAGTGCTTTGGCCTGTTTAGCAACCGCATCGCGGATGTCAGCAGGAACCTTCAGCATCTCCAGAGCATCGTTGAGATTAGTGTTTCCCTTGGTCGAACGAACAAGGTTGACGACGCAGTCAACAGTGCTTTTAAGTGCGCCCCGCTGTTCGCCTTTCAGCTCGCCTTTGCGCTCGCTGTCAGACAACATGTTGCCGATAAGGTCTTTCATATTTGTTGGCCCCCTAGTGTCGATTTCATACGCAACATCGAGAAACCGATTATTATTGGTAAAAGCTGCCATGAGTTGCAAAACCTCGGCAGGATATTTCACCGGTTGTGCAGATGCTTGATATTCTTCTTTGGTCCGGACTTGATGCAGATAATCGACGACATGACGAAAATCACTTTTGAAAAGCTTTCGCGTATCATCGTCGAGAAATGCAATCTCGAACACTTTGATGTGATAATCATTGACAAAGGATTTGAGTTCTTCGGGAATGTCTTCGATACATTCCAGCAAACTCGTTGGCTTTGCCCAATGTGTTGTACCGAAGTATAGGACAAAGGAAAGACATGGATATGTTTTCTCTTCTTTGAGTTCTTTGTTCTTGCTCCGGTGATGGTTGACCTGCTCCTTGTAGCTTGCGCCATCGTAGGCTAAAACGCGAAGTGGCATGTCTTTGTCCTGTAAAATCTGGTTTTCCAGACCTACAAGAGCAATCTTAGTATTGCCCTTTGTCCAAATTTTAACCACATCGCGTTCCTGCTCGCGGGTCTTACCGTGAAGCGTAAGCACAGAGCGGGCTTCGGTAGAAACGAGGTCTTTCGGGTCGATGACTTCTTTTCCGTGGAATACAAGCACGTTCACAACATCGGCGAAAACATCTGCATAGTTCAGCAGGTGCTTCTCGGTGCTGTCCTTTTCGTTAGGCATTACTTCCTCCCTTCTTTCTATTATACTCTTTTCGCAACAGAGTACAACAGAAAAATTTATTTATAAGCGCATAAAAAGTCTCTTTTGGCAAAGATTTCCTATGCGATTATACAAAATTATCTCCTCGCTTTATACGCCGCGAAGGCAAGCAAAACAGCGACCATAAAACTGACCTTGCAGACGCAAGACAGGATTATCTCGAACTCGTGCAAAAACGCCTCGTGTGCTTCCAGCACACCAGTTGCCTCCAAAAACATGGTTATTGGAGACATACCGACGATTTCGATGACAAAGCCAACAGCGCAAATCATGATTGCTACGAATGCGATTCTGGTGAGAACGGACGAAACAGCAGATGACTTTGGAGGTTTTGCAAAACGCTCAGCTATCGCGCGGTCATCGCACAGTTTGCTGTATATGACGGATGCAACGGTAGCAATGGTGGAAAATATCAAGATGTTCCCGCAAAGAGAAATAATACCGTGAACCGTCACCATGACTGCATTCGTGTCAGGAACAAAAAGACCGGCAATGCGATAAGCAATGGCAAAAGCAACCATGAGAGTTGCAGATGCAGCGGTTCCGAAAAGAGATACAGTGATGGGCTTGTCAATAGGAATGTCTTTACGCATAATGTGGCTCCTCCTTTGAGCCTGAAAAATTGAGTGTGTAATGTGACGAACTATACAAAGCACAAAAGCGCTATGTAACGAAGCTTGGCCGAAGCCTTCTTAGCCAACAGCCCCGTAGGATGCGACGCCGGCCATCAGATATCCGTTCTTGTTACCGACCAGAGCGGTCGCCGCTTTCTCAGCAAAGCCGATATAAGCATTCATAACGGAACTATCCGAAAGGCGGTATGCATCCAAAGATACAGGCGCAGTGATAAGAAGGTTGTTGAACATGTCGGTGTGCGGTGCCCAGCCG
The DNA here is from genome assembly GCA_019418545.1 of Clostridiales bacterium. Lineage (GTDB taxonomy): Bacteria > Bacillota > Clostridia > Oscillospirales > Acutalibacteraceae > Heritagella_A. The sequence continues at coordinate 195,227 of DYBQ01000001.1, forward strand.
TTCAAGGAACAGAGTTTCTCAGCTTTTTCCTTGTCTGCTGGTGCGGGGACAACTGCCTTCAAAACGAGATTCACCTTCCCGTCAACAACGGGAATACTGCGGCATTGACCGCCTAATACCTTGAGCATCTTTTTAATCCTCCTTGCGTTTAGTCCTCGGTGAGAGAAACGCCGAAAACTGCGTAGAAATTGTGATAGCTTCCAAAAGCGTTCTTTTGCCATTCCCCGACAACATACAGCGGGTTTTCCTCGATATCGCGGACGCAATCATCAAGAGTGTAAGCGACAGCGATGTTCTCGGGACGGTTTTCCTTGTCCTCTTTGAAGAGTTTGTCGGCTGCGACTTTGGCGGCTTCGAGCGTAGGATAAACTTTGTCGCAGCTGCCGACGCGGTCAAACTCGCCATCGTCCTCATTCGAGTAGTACGATAGGATGATAAAGAGTTCTTTTGGGTCCGGATTCTTCAAGGTAGACAGCGCATCCGTTGCACCGGCAGCATAACCATAGCAGTAGGCTGCATTGTAGCATTCCTGGTCTTCATAGCTGTTTGCTTCACGCTCTTTGTCTTCGATAGCTTTGCGGACAAGTATTTCATTGTTGTTCATAATGCACCTCCAAGTGCTTGTTTTTCTGTAAACAAAAAAGGCAGACCTACCACGAATGGTAAGTCTGCCTTAGTGAATACAGAATTGTGAATTGTACGAACGCGAATAGCGCCTTTGTAGATGGTATCTATCGTACAATCTCAATTCTATGCGGTTCGCAAGTGGTGTCAATAAAAATACCGACTACTTTTCAGTGGTTGGTATAATGCTATTAGCCCTTGTATCCGCTGGAAACCTTCTTAGCAAGGTATACCTGACCCTTAGGGGTAATCAGTGTCTTGCGTGCGGTATGGGATGCTTTGCCGATGTAGTACACCGTTTCCTTGACCTCAAAAATCCCCTGCTGGATGTACTTCTGGTAGGCGATATTCGAGGCGTCAATGTACTTCTCTTTACGCAGCCAAGCCATCAGGCGATTTCGACCGATGTTGATGTGGTCGTTGGCAAGGCATTTCGCAAACTCGCCAAAGTCCACGCTGTTGACTGAGGCGCTGACAGCGCGGTGGAAGTCAACGCTTTCCTGCTGGACACCGATGACCTTGTCCTGATTCTTGACGGCTTCCAGAGAAGTCACAAGCAAAGCTTTGGTTTTAGCATCCGTATTAGGGAGCCACTGGTCCACAAAAACAACAGGGTCGTTCACATATCCGCCGGTCTGACGAATAGTTGGCAGCAGTTCATCGAAAACCCACGTCTCGAACTGTTCAGCCTCAGGCTTATTGGAGCGGCAGATGAGTCGGTATACATTTCCTTCCGAGATAAACTTGACAATGCGGGGAATGCCGCCAACCTCAACGCGGCCGGACTTGATTCCGTCCTGACGGCAGTGGATGTTCAGCTCGCGGGTTATGTTCGTATACCCCAATGCCTTGCAGACATCCACGGCACAGAAATAAAACTTGTTGTTCTCCTCGATAATACGGAGTTCGCCAAACACTTCAGACAGGAAAATCTCAGGTACGCGGTTCATATATAAACACTCCTTTAAAATTTGAGTGGGGTAACAAACCGTTACCCCACCCTGATATTTTTACGATGATACGAGCGAATGGTTTTTAAAAAGTTTTCGCGAAAACGCTTTTTATACGTTGATTGCGGCTACTTCTTCGCCGCACTTGGAGCATGTGAACAAATCCTCGGCATCAGGTGCATGGGTTACTTTATCGCAGTCAGATTTGGCTTCGATAAAGTCGCCGTCTTCGTCCACCAGCCAAGTTTGGGTTACATGCGCGGTTGCGATGAATGTAGTGTTGCCGCATTTAGGGCAAGGACCGATTTTGATAGCCATAGGTCAAGCCTCCCTCTTCCAGAAAATCTTGTCGCCACGGAACGCAGCGATTTCTTTTACGAAAGTGAATGGGAACATTCCGTCTTTACACTCGATGTTTATCCCGTTGTCTTTCAGGAACTCATAATATCCTTCAAAAGAATCAGGATACTTGAAACCAGCCTCAGGAAGAATCGCTTCATCGAGATTAGCCCCCGTATAGCCGAAGAACTTGGAATCAAAACTACCGACAAACTGCTTTCCATCGATATCCAAGGTTACTTTTACCTGACCGGACTTGGGAACTGAATCGTGAAACAGTTTTGCCTGAATCAAATCCTCGCTTGGCGTTTTTTTGTATTCGGCAAGTTTCTGTTCTTTGTATCTTTCGATGGAGACCTGTCGGCGAATGTGCTTTAAGCTCCACTCATGTTCTTCAAGCATCTTCTCTACATACTCTTTCGCCCACTCACTCTGATTGGCGAGAAACAGTACAATGGCATCGCTGGAAGAGATAGGATTTGCCGTAAAGGAAATGTTGTTAAACATATGGTGTTTTTTGCCAAAGACAAATTCATATTTGGCTTCGGCTGTGCCCGTTTCTTTGATATCTGTGTCCACGTAGCAATCCGTAAATGTTTTGCGGATATAGTTCTCCACTTCATCGTGCATCTGATTCGCAACATCCTCATAGGACATGGATTCGATGCCGAAGCGTTCGTTGAAGAAGTTCTTCAAGTCGCAATAGATTTTCCCATTGGTCACAAATGCGACGAAGGTGTACTCTCCAAAAGAGAAAAAATCATTCCGCAAGCATCCGTTCGATACGATTGCTTTTCGCGCATAAATCGCATCAACACAGTTTTTCCCTTCGGCAACTTTTACGCGGATAAAGTTGTAAAAGAGTTTGTTATCTTTTTTTAAAACACCCGCGTAACTTTTGATGCCTCTGTCTCCAATAAAGGCATCCATTTCCTTTCGTGTAAGAACCTTATTGGGGTTAAACGCTTCATCTTCTGCAACAAAAAAATTAGTATTCATTTTCATTCTCCTTTTTTGACGCACAGGTCAAGAATCATTTGTCGGAAAACAGCACAGGGATGACGATGTACTGTTCGGGATGCGCGATGACATCGTTCAGTTCGGTATCGTCCGGATAGCACTTCCATTCGATGCCGTTATAGAACAGCTCGCACGCTTCGGAACAGGGGTGGTTGGAAAGGATGTCGGTAGCGCACGAAAGGTTGTACGCCTCCGTGGAACCCATCGGGATAGTGCAGAAACACTTCTCCAACGAACTCTGAATGCTGATGCCGTCCTTGTCCCACTTCTTCAGAGCGTATCTGGCGGTTTCAAGAGCCGCGTGCAGTGCTCGTCTCTTCATGTCTTCTGCAAAAGAAATGAGCTCGCTTGCTTCTCGATAACCGAGGATGATATCGAACACATCCACGGGCGTCGGAACGGTTTCAGTCGGGCTCATCCCGTTCGCATCGTCCTCAATGCAGATTATCTTTCCGTACAGGGTCGCCAGAAGTTCGGTCTCGCCATGGCTTTCCGAAAGAGAACCTTTAACGAGGCTGGCATCGGTCTTGATTAAGCAGTTGAAACTATACATACTATTTCTTCCTTTCAAAGTGTCTGCAAACAAAAAAGGCAGACCTACCACGAATGGTAAGTCTGCCTGAGTGAATGCAGAATTGTGAATTGTACGAACGCGAATAGCGCCTTAGTAGATGGTATCTATCGTACAATTTCAATTCTATGCGGTTCGCAAGGAACGTCAACAAAAAAAGGCTGCTGCACAAGGAAAAATCCAAGTGCAGCAGCCTCTTTGCCCTTATTCCACCTCCATTTCATCCCCCTGCAGTTCGAATGCTTCCGTGACGGAAACATCGCAACCGCACAGGCACGAAACGGCGAGAATATGAGCGCCCAGGGCTTCGTACCAGCTACGAGAGCGGGCAAGAACCCCTTCGTCAGGACGGGCACAGGATACTCTATCAACGGACCATTAGATTTTCATCGAGGTGTTTCTACTACGCGAGAAACTGGCGTGTCAGGAAGAAATTCTTGACAAGTGATACCAAAATTTATAATTCACATGTGCAAACAAAAAGCAGGCCACCTGAAAAGGAAGTCTGCTTTAAGCGAATACAGAATTGTAAATTGTACAAACGCAAATAGCGCTTCATAAATGGTATCTATCGTACAATCTTTATTCTACGCCGGCCGCAAGCAATGTCAACGCCGGAAATGTAATTTGGTAAAAAATCGAAATCTTTATTGTTCGTGCTGCAAACTTTTCCAGCGTCAACAAAAAATCCCGCCCACCAAACGGTGGACGGGAAAAGCGTCAATGCTTCTTATCAGCTGTGCAGCTGTTCCAGAAAGCATCGTCAAGCTGCGTACGGGTCAGGATATAGCAGGTGTCGCGGTCGGCTTTGTCGGTCAAGACATAGCCGGTTTCGGTCTTCTGAACCTCGACATCCTTGTCATCCTTCTTGATGATGCTGCGGAAAAACTCGGAAGCGGTATCCGTTTCAGAACTGAGCAGGACACTGCCGAGAAATTCCTTTTCCTCTCCGCGAATACGGGTCGCGGTAAAAATGCTTTTATCGGTCATGATAGTTTTCCTTTTAGAATTGCGATACTTTTATCGGCAAGCGAAGTTTGGGAGCCGTGTTGCCAAGGATATTCTCCCAAAATGCTTTCCTTTCCTCATACTGATATCCAGCCTCAACCAGAAACGGCTTGAGTTCTCTTACAGCTTCCGGGTCGTTAGCAATCGAAAATGTGGTATAGTCCTTGTCGTCGATATACCACCCGGCAGGAAGGTTTTCGGGGTCTTCTTTGCTTGCTTCATGGTAAATAACGACGCCGCCGTTCATTTCTTGGAGGATGCCAAGCGCAATGCTCGTTTCAAGGATTTCGCGAGCAAAAAGCTCATTCAGCATCGTCAAGCACCTTCTTTCCCTTTGCATCGAAGCGCGTGTCCCACTGAGTAATTTGGTCGTCTCCGGTAATGCCACGGAGGCTCAGCAAGCAGCTGTTTTGCGGATGACACCAGATAGTGCTGGGTGCTTCGTTTTCAAGGAAGGCACCACAAAACGGGCAAGGCTTTTTAGGACTGATTTTGTTAAGTCGCAGCATGCTCATACCTCCTCGTAGTCGATGTCGAACAACTCGAACACCCCAATGACCTGAATGGCGTAGCAATCCGCGACCATGATACGGTCACCGCCATCGATGTCGTAAGGAACATCGCGCTTGTCCAGTAACCGGCATGCACGGTCGAATTCTTCAGTGTCTTTAATGTAAAAACGAGTCATGATTTGCACTCCTTATTTGTTTTTTATGCGTAAAATTGCGATTTAGGCGGGGCTGTCGGCTTTCTCGGCAGGCCCGAGGTACTCGAACTCTGCAAGGTCATCAAGAGACCGCTGATTTTTCAAGCAACAATCGTGAAGAAGGCCAACGATAGCGGTTCGCGTATTAGACGGCATTGCACAATGCTCAACCGAGAAACATACGTTGATGCTATCCTCAAAGCCTGTACCGTCCGAACCATCGCTGGTCTTTTTGAAGGTTGCTTTATAGGAGCCGATATGAGATGCGCGGCTCCCCTTGTCCACAGCCTCTGACAAAAGAGAATCGAGTTCCTCGCAGCGTTCCTGAGCGATGTAATACTCGCTCATCTTGATGGGTTGCACATAATCGGGCAATTTTCCGGAGTTGTGATGCGCAGCCGGGGTGGAATAATACCCGTAAACATTACCGCAGCCGTCATCCCACATGGCAATTTGGCATTTCCCGCAATACGGAAAATCCATGAACCACCATTTGCTCGCCGTCAGAGAATAGGGGTCGATATGCGATGTAACTTCTTCGTGCCAGCGCTTATTCATGGGCGAGTTCTTCTTGAACACGCATAACCCACTCTCCGACTTTTCCTTCATGAGCTGTGCGCCAAACCATTCTTCGTCATTCGGCGGAAGTTTCACGGTAAGGCGCATGTTCGTGGAAAAGCTGTAATCGAAGTCCTTGTTACGCGATACGAAGTATTTGTCGATGAACGAGGATGCGAACCCGACAAATTTGTCCAGCTCGTTCTTTTGTTTGAAGTACTTGCGGTACATCTCAGAGTCGGGTTTCACCAAAAATGCTATCTCAGTCATAGTTCAACATCCTCACTCATCCATCGGGATGGCATCCGTCACCTTATAGTGGCCGTTTCGCATGGAATAGCCAATGCTACTGGCAACATCAGCGCTCATGTTTGCATCACCGCTATTCAACGCCTGACTTACCTTTTCGATGGCATCATCATGGTTCTCGGCGTCGATGCAAACAGTGATGGAAACAGAAATGACAACATTGTAGGTATTCATGGTAAACTCTCCTTATTTTTTCTTGGTATCAATGGTATTCGGATTCTTGTATTCGGTCCAGAGGAAAAGGCGCTCCACGGGTGTCAGGATATCCATGTCTTTGGCTTCCAACAGCGTGTTGGCACCATCATCACAAGAGAACGGATACGGGTATGTTGCAACCATGTCATCCTTATTGACTGTCAGATAGTGCTTGTTCAGGACATAGTAGGAACCCATAGACCGTGTCTTAACCTCGTGCCCGGAACACCATACGCGAATACTGCAATAACGTTTTCCGGTTACCTTGTCATCGACTTCCACCAATGCGGCCAGAATCATCTCATCAGGCTGCGTGCGGTAGAATTCGTGCATCTCCTCCTTCGCTCTGATAACGGCGGGCTTAATGTCATACCGTCTGATATCCTCGCGCAGAAGCTGTTCACCGGCGCTGTGCAGGAATTCCATGATAGGATAGAAGTCACCCGCTTCTCGGCCAAATTTCTCCCCTGCATGTGCGTAACAGCGGCAAGGATAGAAAATATGGTTGTCGATAGACTTTTCGTACTCTTTGAGTCCCTGATGAGTGAACGCGAATCCCATTGTTTCATAGTTGTTGCTCATAGGAGTGACCTCCACATGGTAGGATGCGACATGGGTCACTTCCTTGTATGCATCCACATAGTCGGCTTCATCAACGGTGGACGACAACATTTCCGGAACATCCTTCTTGTCCATGTCCCGCAGCTTTTCATACGGGATGTACGGCAAGTCAGGATTTTCCTTGTTGTATTCCTGAATGGAATCGTCATCGTCAAGACCGAGCAGTGTCTGCACAAGTTCACTAACTGACGAATATTCATTACCCTTTTCGTCAAAAAACTTGCTGTAATCGATATCTTGACCCTCAATGACAGCGTCATCCAACTTCACGGTATCCTCTTTTGGAAGCTGTTGTTCAAGGACGTGAATCGGCATATTTGTGCCGAAATTGTCCACGGAGCCCTCAAACTGCAGGGCGGCAAACCGCTTGAGATACCAGCCATTCTGGGGGTCAACCTTCACGGTCGTTTCAGAGGTAGCTATGAGCTCTCTTGCTTTTTCGTTTTCGGTCATAATAAACACTCCTTTTTGAAAATTAAAACAAAAAGGCGGGCCTCTCGCGATGAGAAGTCCGCCTTAAAGCGAAATTGTGAATTGTACGAGCACAGAATGCCTTTTATGAATGGTATCTATCGTACAATTCTTATTCTATTCGGTTCGCATAAATAGGCAAGGGAGCCAAGCGATTTTCTCTCCAACTCATGCGATTCCGAACACCTTTGCGTTGTTTTTATCCTCACGTTGACGCTGCTCGGAATAGGTCATGGTGTTTTTGTTGGAATTGAGGTATGCGAGTTCCTTCTCGGCATCCTCCTTGCTTTCAAACACCGTGACATTCAGCAACTCATTCGGAAGGTCGAAGTAAATTTCTGCGCCGGTATCGTCCTTCGTGGCGATATCGACGGTGACGGTACATTTCGGGCAACCGGTATCCCCTTTGCTGTGAGAATACCCGCGCCACACCTGCACATTTGTGATAGTGGCGGGATAAATCACATTCTTGCTGCGGGACTTGGAATAGGTGCGGTTGTTCTTGTTACGACCGCGAACCTCTGTGATGACCCATACGGGCTTGTCAATCAACGCAAGAGCGTTGGAAAGGTTGATGTCGTTAAACATTTTTGTCGTTCTCCTTTTTTATTATTATTCTCTGATGGCGATAGGCGGAGTCTTGTCGAGCAGCGTGTTGATGTTCCAGCCGCAAAGGGTCAAGAGCACCTCAGATGCGGGACTCTGATTCCGGATATCGTTTGCCAGACGAAACCCGATGTGTGCATAGGCATCATCATCGCTTGCGATTTCGTTCTTGACAGTTTCGGCAAAATTTTCAGCCAGTTCCGCGTTATCAGCGATGACATTCATAGCTTCGTTCATGACGCGGTCCTTGACCACGAATGCATCGTCGGCAGAATAGTCACATTCCGGACAATGCGGTTTAGCCTTCACACCACTGGACACGGAAATAAGTTTGCAGCCGCACGAGGGGCAGGTAAAAAAGTACGGATGATTTGTCGGTAAAGTCATAAAAATACGCTCCTTTTGATTTGATTTTAAGAAAATTGTGCGCAGACAGCATTGGGGTCTGCGCGTTGTTGGGCACGGGAAACGATAGCTCCCCGCAGATTAGATATTGGGACTTTCGTAGTCGCACAGCTTGCCGTCAACCAGTTCCCACTGCATGTGTCCGCCTTTGCAAAGCACATCGAAGCGTGCATAGTTGAAGCTTTCACTGACATACAGAGGTTTTCTAATTTCGGCTTTTGCAAGCCGGACATTTCCGTATCGGTTCGACTCATAGGTCTCTACATCCGGGATGATGACAAGTTTTGAGGCGTTGAAGCCGAAGCGGGCGGCAATGAAAACCTCAGCGTCTGACTGCACCGCGAACAGGTTTTTTCCGTTTCGTTCACAGGCGGCGGAAAGACTGCGATAGGAAGTGTCGGAATAATGGGTGCCGTACTTGATGGATGGTTTCCAGTCCTCGAGGGTATCGATTTTCTTTTCCAGTTCCTTGATGGTACTGTTCAGACTTTTGATTTCCGCAAGCCGGTCCTTCAACAGATTCCGGATACCGTCTTTTTTGAGCCACTGCTTGCAGAAAACCTGCTTGTCTTCTTGACAAGCCATGTATGCGGCTTCAATGACGTTGTATTCCTCCGAGGTGACTTTTACCTTCGTAAGCTTCTCAAACTCTTGCTGCATCATGATATTTCACGCTCCTTTACTCACTATAATCAAGCCGCTGACCACAGACAGGGCAGCGGTCATAGTGAGGGTTCTCGTAGTAGCCGTCGTTGCAGTCTCCGCCAAGGTCAGCATTGAAATGCGGGCAGAGATTCGGCGACCAGCTTTTAGAGATGGGATGTTTTGGAATCTGCAGTTCGCAGGCTTCGATAGCTGTCATCAGAGGAGATGTTCCCCTTGCGCCCATGAGTCCGCCGTTCAGAAGGTTTTGCAGATAGCGAACAGCATTGCGGTAATCGTGCTCAGAAGTCATTTGGACGCCACCTCCTCACCGAACAGTGCGGAGATACCGTCGAGGATTTTCTGCGCATCCTTTACCGGCTTTTCCTCATATCCACGCCACGCCTTTTGGAAGAACTTCAAGTCTTCGATGATTTCAGAGCGGGTCACATCATCCATCAGCTCAAAAGCTTTGTTCCAGAGGCTGTCAACCTTCAGAGCGTTAAAACGAGGACCGTAGCAAAGTTGAAGCGTATCAATGTCCTTCGCCAATGCAAGGCATTTGGTGTAAGTACACGTCACTTCCTGCTCACGCTTGCTGAGCTCACCGTCGAAAGTGTTTCCAACCACATGAATATCGGAGCAATCCCAAAGGAAAACGGGGTCACTAAGACGGTTGGGCTCACAGGAAACAACCGTAAAGCTTGTCAGCGCCTCGTCGTACTTCACAATACCCTTGTAGCGCTGCATGTGTTTCGTGTCGGTCCTCTGCCAAAAGGTGATGATGTCGTCCTCAAAGACGGGGGTCTCCAACACATCATCAACTCCCGTGTATTGCCCTACTGTTTCAGCATATACAACATGCTTCTCAACCTTCGGGTCTTGGGTATAGATGATGGCGCGTTCATAGCCTTTGTTCTGAGGAAAGATGCCGCCTGTGACCCAGATGCCGGGCAGAGGCTTACCGGATATGGAGGTCTTCTCCCCTTTGTGCCGAGTCTGACCACGGAATAATATTTTTCTGGTTGCCATATAAATACTCCCTTCTACGCAAAAAAGGCGGGACTCCCGATTCTTCGGAAAGTCCGCCTCAGCGAAATTATGAATTTTTGTACGAACACAAAAAGTGCCTTAGTAGATGGTATCTATCGTACAAATACCATTCTAGGCGGTTCGCACACTTTGGCAAGTAAAAAAATGCCGCCCATCCAAAGATGAGCGGGGAAAATGTCAATCAAATTGCTCCATGAGTTGGCTGAGCCACATGGGACGATACGTTCCAACGGGAAGAATCTGCCCGTTACGGTATTCCGCCACGAGAACAAATCCGTTGTCATTGTCGAAAAACTTGGCTTCATCGCAATACGGAAGAATTTTCAGGACATCTTCGAAACGATGAGAGAATCGAGCCTTTACATCCTTGGTAGGAATGTCGTGCCCACCGCGTTCTACGCGGTTTTGGATTCGCCGAATACTTTCCTCGGCAGTGTCCAAACCGACATAGTACAGGCGAATATAGTATCCGGCATCCTTTGCGCGTTTGCAGAGGCGTTTCGGATATCCCCCAGAAAGAGTTGTCTCCTGCGTAAAATTCACGCCGTCCTCTAAGGCTTGCTCGATATGTTTGACGGCAAGCTTGCCGCCCTCGTACTCGTCGCCGCCGCATTGAACGGTCAGCTTATCAGGGTCTACCACAATACTAAGGTCGCTGCGCTCAGAACGCAAAGAACCAGTCAAGCTGGATTTGCCTGCGCCATCCACGCCGCCAATAAGAGTGCAGACTTTCACGGTATCACCTCGGTTTTATTGTACCACATCGCGTTATATACGCGCAATGTGTTTTGAGCACAATCTCGGATTTCCTGCTCGTCTTAGCGTTGAAAAATGCCGCCCATCCGAAGATGAGCGGCGACTTTTTATTTCTTCGCTCCCATGAGGACTTCGCCTTCTCCGGATACAACGAACCAGCCTGTATCTTTACGGTATTCAGCACTGAACAAGCTTGCGAAGTTGTACCCTCCGGAAAATCCGATGTGTTTCAGCGAAAATGTCAGCTGCAAATAAGCATCCGAAGAAGTGCCGTTGCAGTCGTTTTCCAAAGAAATATTCAAACGATAAAAGTCCGGACGAGCGAGGTACTTATCGACAATGTCCTTGTCGTAGGTGATGTCGTGGAAGCAGCAGGACGAGAATGTCTGCAGATATACTTCGCGGTATGTATGGCCGAAAAGACCACACTTATCGCGCAGATTCTCCGGCCAATTCACCTCGATGCGACCATTGGGTTTGAGACATGTTGTAGGCATCTGTTCCACGCCGATGCCGTAATAGTGGCGGACAAACTCAAACAGCGACTCCCAGTCGATGCCGTTGTAAAATTCAGTCAGCTTCTCACCATCGCGAAGCTGGTAGGTTTCGGTGACCATATGCATTTCGTATCACTCCTTTGTTTTTTGGTATGTATTTTCAAGGGCTTTCTCGTCCAAAGCAAAAAACTTGTGCGTGAACCAAAAATCTGTCGGTGCCCGCTCTGCGTCTGGGAACAGAGAGTTGCCTACTACGACAACTCCCGGAACGCCAATACAGCACATCTGGATGTAGCACATCTTGCAGACCAGAGGGTCAATGTCTTGTGCCACAAACAGAACATACTTGTCCCAGTCCGGGTCAGTGGATTCCAACTGCTCGCGCATCACATTGTACCCCGCCAGAAGCAGGCATCCGGCACCACAGCACGGGTCGTTCATCCGCAGGATACGGGACTTGTCCAGAACAAGAGAATCCGGCATGTTTATGCGTGCCATCATCTGTCCGACATTGTACGGCGTGAAAAACTGCCCTGCTTGGCTTTTGCTTAATCCGAGATTATGGTAAACGGTGCCAAGAAAATCTTGCTTAGGGTTTTCCAAGAGCGCGGTCATTGTGATGGCGGTAAGCACAGCAAACTGCTGTACGGTATGCTCATCGTATTTCTGGACGATAGCATGGTACTGTTTCTCTCTTACATCCCTGCACCGCAAATCACAGGTGTTCGCAAGTGCAATGGCATGCATATCAATGTAGTCATACCAGAGTTCGCTGCGACCGTACCGGGCGCTCATCTCATGGAAAGCCTTGATAAACTCTTCGACCGGAGAAACTGGTCTTTTTGGGTTGCTCATAAAAACTCCTTTCATAGTAAAACAAAAAGCGGACCTCCCAAAAATCGAGAAGTCCGCTTATTTGCAGATTGTGAATTGTACGAACACGAATTGTGCTTTAGATAGTATCTATCGTACAGTTACTATTTTATGCGGTTCGCACACTGTGGCAAGTACCAGCTATTGGATTTCGGCTTTCAGCCATTGCAAATACCTGTATCGTTCAGCTTCGTTCTGAATTCCCTGCAAAGCAAAAGTTACAAACGGCATATCCGTATCATGGTTATAAAGCCACGAATCGAAGGCGAGGGTCTCGAAAATATCATCATAACAGGTGCTGCGCCGAAAATATTCGATGTCATCATCTTCGATTTCGTAGTCAACCTTTGCACGGATTTCTTCTGCGGTATAGTTTTCCGCTTTCGCAACAGCATCCACAAAGAACGGGATATTGCCTTTCTTCCATTCAGAAAGCGGGTAATCCTGGTCGCAGGAGTTCTGGAAATATACACTCAGCGGCCATTTCTCGCTTGCGCTTTCGGGCGGCATCATGATGATACCGAGCAGCTTGTGCTCTTCCCAATACAGAAAACGGAAGGTAAACAATGCTTCAAGCCAATACCGGTCAGCGGTATCCGCAAGTACATCGGCTCTGCGGTTTTTGTTCTCCTCATCCGCAATGTACCCGGTACGAACCGAGGGAATATAATACAGATTATCCCTGATGGTTTTCCTGATATTCTTTTCTGTCATCTGAGATTGCGTATATTCCAGCGCAATCGCCATGGCTTCCTGCAAACTGTTCGCCTGCGCAAAGCCCATGTCAAAACCGTAACTCATGGTATGGAACTCCTTTTTGTTTGCCTGGTTTCAGGTTTATGGTATAGGTGTCAGATGCCAAGGCGCTGGGCGGCAGTCTCGATATCGCAGAAGCACAGAAGCTCCTGACCATATCGAAAACCGTCAAACCCATCGCTGTAAGAATAGTCGATACGGCCTTTGCTATCGCGTTTGACCAGCTTCTTAAAAGCATCTTCCAGAGTCGTTTTGCCACTGTTCACGGCTTCTGTAACCATGTCGTTGAACTCATCGCTCATGTCAATGCCAACAGGGTCAGGAAACATCATGCTGCGAGCGTAATCGCGAAAGTCTGCTATATCCATGAAATAGTCATTGTCAACTTCGGTGCGAATAGTGTTGGTCAGTTTACTCATTTTCTTGTCTCCTTTGTTGTTGCAAGTAAGAATCAGATTTTCTCTACTTCATCCTCGCCGTACACGACATGCAGACTGGAACCGTTGTCCCAGTGCATGATAAGACTACCAATGCCGTCAACACCGACAACCGTACCCTCCGTGCCGATGGGCGGAGCTTGTACATCATCCATTTTGACAAGGCGGACGCGGGTGCCATCGGGATATTCGGTGCGAAGCATTTCGATAGTTTCTTTAGTCGGGAACATGATTATTTCTCCTTTCGCCTCAGGCGTTTGCTCTGATTTTTGCCGCTTGGCAGATGAGCGTTGCGAGTGTTTCAGGGGTGTTGAACCGGCTCACGGAAGGACCCTTCCAGGTCCCGATGCTGCCATTGATACCGTTGCGCAGTTTAATGCCGCTGCCGCCTTTTTCCTTCCAGTCATGCAGGTTGACAGAGTAGTCATCCAGAAGGACAAAAGACTTGTCAATGCATGGCATTTTTAGACGATTGGCAGCTGCTGTAGCCTTGCTTTCTCCGCAAGGAACGAAAATCCTATGTGCAGCATCGATTTCCGGCACATACACATCCAGCCATCCGTATTTCTCCCCTACCGCAGCAGGGTTCTCCGGCATGAATGCGGACAGCGCATAGATATCAAGTTCGGGATGCGCGTTGCAGAGGATTCTTACGGCATCCACCACTGTCTGATACGGAGGCAGGTCCCGGAAATAGTTCTCCTGCAGTAAATCTTCAAAACACGCGGCTTGCTGCCACGCTGCGAGTGTGCCGTCCATGTCGATGAACAGCCGAGCCGTAATGATGTTATCGGTCATAATGAACCTCCCTATTTGTTAAGTGTGAGCGTCAATGAAGTTCTCGTCCAGAACGAAGAATATGTTGTCTTGAACCGTATCAGTGGCATACCAAAGTTTATCTGCAACATTGTACAGATAACCATAGGTGATATTTTCCTCTTTGAGGATGTTCAGGAACAGAGTCTCAGCGTTTTTCAGAACAACAGGAGTATCGACTACTACGCTGTCGATTTCCAAGTCATCGCCTCTGTCCCGATGATAGGCAGTTGTTATGCCTCCTTTAGGGCCGTGACGAACAGGTGTATCAAATCTGTGCGTTTCTCCCTCGTCCGGGGCAAGACGCTCACGAACCATCGAAAGGCTTCCAAGGTCAACGAGTGCTGTTGCAAGTTCCAGGGTGTTGTAATGCTCAAGAAGCATTTTGCCAAGATAAGACGGGTAGCCATCAGAATGGCAATAGACGAACTTGATGATTCCTTCTTTGCAAAGTACTCCGATAAAGCTTGGTGTGCTCATTGGTTCTCCTCCTCGGTAGTCGGGACCTCAACAACGGTCCACCAATCGATGAAATCGGGACCTTTGATGTGGATGTTTTCGAGAATAAATGTTTTCATACAAAGCTCCTTTTTTTGTCGTTCGCAAACAAAAAAGGCAGGCTCACCCGAAGATGAGTCTGCCTTAATGCTTGCAGATTGTGAATTGTACGAACGCAGGATGCGCCTTGGTAGATGGTATCTATCGTACAATATCTATTCTATGCTGTTCGCACAGCATGGCAAGTAATAAAATGCCGCCTACCCGAAGGCAGACGGCTAAATGCTATTGGTTAGTTGAGGTTCGATTTTGTCATGACATGGGCGCGATATACCGTGTTGGTGTCTTCATCCTTCGAATAAGTTAGAAGGATTAAAAGGGTGACGATGCAATGAAGAGTTTTGATGAGCACTTTAAGGGCGCTAAAAATCATAATCAGGAGGACTTGAAGTGGTTGCTTGCCTGCTATTATGGTACGATGATGAACCTGTGCAACGAGTACAGCTATTTGGGCGATGAGGATTTGTTCGGCCTTATGCTAGAGTGGTTTTGGTGGGATTTCAATAAATTTTCTATCCATGAAGAAACCGACAAGACGGTACATAAGTATAAAAGTGACAGTGACAGACGAAAACGAAAGCGGTGATATTGATATATTGAATATTCTGTAAAACCGGAAAGCGGATTAGTCGTTTGACTACTTTAAAGGAAAAGGAGCGCCTTGACAATTTTGTCAAGGCGCCCCTTTTCTACAGACTAATCGCTATTAACTGATAGGCAACAAAATAAAACTTTTTATTTCCTGCTACTATTACAGACCATGTACACAACCTGATGATCTTCCGCAACTTTGTTGAGCATTTCAAGCGCGCGCTTCGTATGGCTATCATCCATATTTACGAAAGGATCATCAAGTATTAAAAAGGGTTTCTCATTTGTAAATAGAGCATCTACTAGTGACAGTCTCATGCATAGCATAATACAATCAATTGTGCCACTACTAAAACTACCAACTTCACGAGCGGCGCCCTTTTCATCGATGTACAGCTTTAAATCTTTGTCTACTATTACGCGACCCAACTGACCTTCCATAAGGGTATTTGCATAATGTATAAACCCGCGTTCAACTTTTCCAACATAACTATTTGCAAGGTTATCTTTTGCTTGACTCAACAATTCGAGGGTTTTCTCCGCAAGAGAGCACTTCTTTTCGTTTTCTTCTTGCTCTGTTTCGATTCGATTCATGCTATCTTCATAAATCGAAATGCTTTCAACTGTGCTCCGAATCTTATCACGTTCTTGTCGAAGTCCTCGTAGTTGAGCATCGATTTCATCAATTCGCTGCTGGGTTTGTTTCTCGGACAGTTGCAAAATTTCAGGATCTGGCAGTTCCTCTGTATTCTCTATAGTTTCCTTTTCTACATCAGGATTTTCAGTTAAGAAAGTGCTCAACTTATCTTCTGCTACTTTTAGCATTTGCTTTGTGTTCTCACGACTCCGAATATCCTCATCTGCATAATCAATTAGATTTGCCGGAGTGTCATCGGTGAGTTGATACTTTTGTAAGAATGTCTCGACCGCTGTTTCCGCTTGAGATTTCCGAGCAGATGCTATTTCATAGTCATGCGTGTAATGTGCAACACGTTCGCTTGCTTCTTTGTATCTTTCAAAGCGCTTACGAAGTGTCTGTAAGCAACTATCAAGTGATAATGTTTGATTCATTGCACTATATGCAAGAAGAACCTCACGAATCTGTGACGCTAATTTGTCTGCACGAGCCTGACTTTCAGCATTTTCTTCTATCATAGCTGCTTTCTTGGCTTTGAGTTCGTTGTAAGTTTTGACTTCGGCAGCTAGGTCACGAACTCCCTGTCTCAAATCGTTAGGCAATTCAATCGGATAGTACTTCTGAAGAAGAGAAATGATTTGTGAACGGTATTCGTTGATCTTCTTATAAAGGGTTTCTCGTTTAGCGGCTACTTCATTTGCTTCCGCGGACAACGATTCATACTTGTGCTTATTATCACGCAATTCCTGTATAAATCCATCTGTATAAGTGCCATTGGGATAGTATCGCTCAAAAACACTTCTAACATAACGGTTCTTCGAATCAATTTCTTGATTGATTTGCTGTGTTTTAGATTCAGATGTCTGCTTTTTCTCACTCAAGTCTACGAATGACTTTCTATCAATAAGGAGCTGAACCAATTTGTTTTCTGGTTCATCTGCATTCTCATAGAACCTAAGTAGAAAATCGTTTACACTGTGTTGTAAATCATACAATTCCTGATTTTCGTCATTTGTAATTGCACTTGCAGTTATAATCGATGTGCTAGGACTTTGGGTTGCGACCATATTTTTTGTGTGTAGCCAAACGGCAGCAATAAGGCAAACTAATCCTACAACAAGCAACACAATGCCAAAAACTTGCATACTCGTTATCAAGAGACCAACACCTACCGCCAATAGTCCTATGCCAAGTCCACCACAAATAATAGAACTTTTAGAGTTGGTGTGTGATGAAGGGACGGTTTCTTCCTGTAGGATTGTTGTTTTTGTATTCTTTTTGGTCGTTAGTTCTGCGATGCGGCGGGTATCTTTCTGCTTCTGTTGAATGTCTTCTTCGCTTGGGATGCCTGAAGCAAAGGTTCGCTGCAAAGATTGGTACTTCTTCAAATCCTCTTCAGGAAACTCGTAGGTCGCCCTACTCTGAATAAGAATATCGCGCTCCCGCTGATTCTGCTCGCAGGTGCTCAGAATTGTCTCGTCCGGAATTTCATCTTTGAAAAGTTCCTTTAGTTGAGATAGGCATTCTTGGCTCTCGACCGGAACATTGGTTTCGGAAAGTTGGCGCTGTGTATCAGCCAAAGTATCCGCAGCAGATAGACAGTCTTTCAGCGAATCTTCTGTTGGAACGCCATCTTCGAATTGCTGGTTCAGTAGATCTAGCTTCTTAAGTTCTTCTGGTAGCATTTGCGAAGTCAACTTTGCAGATACTTTTCCCAGCTCTTTACAATCTTTGTCGCATTGTTCGATATCGCTTACTGTCTTATCAATGTCAACAAAGAAGTCTTTCTCTTTTTCGACGATTTCCTTGTCGTCACTATTCAGCTTAAGCCCTTTTAGGCGTAGACCTTCTTGCTGAATGATGCTAACGTTCTCACGTTGATTCCGTATCTCTTCCGGCGTTGGATACCCCGCAGGATAATTTGCATCTAGTTCTTCAAGATTCTGCCGTTTTACCGTCACTTCTGCGCGAAGATCTTTGAGTTGGCTCTGGCGCATTTGTTGTGCTTTTTGATTTGATGCAATTCGAATCTTTTCACGCAAATTTTTTACGGAATCTTCCTTTAATGCCTTTTCAGAATTTAACTCATCGATTTCATCGGTTACTTCCAGCAGATGCGGCTTTTGCTGTTCTGCTAGAAATTTTTTACTTTCTAAATCGTTATACTGTTTATCAAGTTCGTTTATAATACCGCCGGTTCCTCTGTAGGCCTTGAACTTGGTTCGATACTCACGAAGTTTCTTCTCAGCGGTATCATAGTTGCAAAGGTCATTCGTATCCTCTACAAGGTCACTGAGTTTCGTCCGAATGGAAGTGGTTGCTTCCATATCTTTAGTAGATAGTTGCGGCATATAGGTACTTCTTGCAAAAGAGTCCGCATCCAGTTGAAATAGTTCCTCACCCAACTTTTCTGAAAAGCGGGAGGATAGTTGCCGACTGGTGAGATTCAGTAGCGAGAAAGTATCCTTTGCGGCAGTTTTTCCAAAGTAGCGGGTTACACGGTAATCAGTGTTTTCTGTTTCGAACTCAAGAAATCCACCGTATTTCCCACCTTGCCATGGATCATACCGTTTGCGCTCATTTTCCACGATATTGCGTGCGCCAGTCCGCGGGAATCCATAAAACATTGCTTTTATGAACGCTGCAAAGGTGCTCTTTCCAAAACCGTTTTCTTCGCATATTGTGGTCAAACCTGAAGAAAAGTCGAAGTCATAGTCAGAGAGAGTTCCAAAGTTCTCAATATGGCATCTTAATAGTCTCATAATGTAATCTCCTCTCCCGCCAGAGCCTGCATGCCTGTACGAATCATAGATGCTTTATCTTCTTCGCTGGCATCAGAAGAAAGAACGAGCCTAATGAATTCGCCCTTTAACGAGACATCATTTTTGTAATCTTCAGGATTGATTGCCATTCGTGTTTCATCTTTGACCTTGATAAAGAAGAAGTCTTGCTTCACAAGATTTTGCAAATACGAAATTGCAATATTAGCAGTGGGATCTACTGCACCGGAAAGTAAAAATTCCACCATATCAT
This sequence comes from Clostridiales bacterium, assembly GCA_019418545.1. Lineage (GTDB taxonomy): Bacteria > Bacillota > Clostridia > Oscillospirales > Acutalibacteraceae > Heritagella_A. The sequence goes on from DYBQ01000001.1 coordinate 214,259, forward strand.
CAGGACCAATTTCTTTAGCAGACTGAATCATCTTTTGTGCGATTTCAGAATTTTTTGTTAAACCACTTATGTCTACTGAAATTCTATGTAGTTGCCGACAAGAGAAAGGAACAAATTTGTGCTGAATATGCCCTGCTGCAATCTCCAATAAAACAAATCCTTTGGGACCACATTCATCAAAACCTCGACCTTCTAAGCAACCGGAATAACAGTAGATGCCTTTATTGTCCAGCGGTTGAGCTGAATATGTATGGATATGCCCCAGTGCCAAATAGTCAATTCCTCGATTTTTCAATAATGAGAGATTTACCTGATCATTGCCTGTAGTAAAACCAACTTGTCCATGCAAAGTGACAATATTTACGGAACCATCTTTGTGAGGAATATTTTGATACAGAGAACTGGCATTACTCTCGCACATCTCAACACCAGAAATCGCTACATCATCATATTCATAGGTTTTCCATTTCTTGTCAAACTTTTTGAGATTGTTTGGCACGCTATGATCTGCGAAAGCATCGGTATCATCATCATGATTGCCAACCAAGTAGAGGTAGTCAACTTCTGGGGTTCGGCGCATGGCATCAAGAATTTCATCTACTGTACGAGATTTCACACGGTTCCCATCAAACATATCACCTGCAATAATAACCACTCGGACATTGTTCTTGACCGCATAATCCGTCAATCTTAGGAATGAGTGAATCACCTCAGTATTTCTTGTTGAGGCTTGCACATCCGTCATGTGAGTTTCCATTGGGGAATCCAGATGTAAATCCGCACAATGTATAATTTTAGTCATTTGAACAACTCCTATCCGCATTAGAACATTAGAGCAATATTGACAAAAAGAATCATAATAAAGTAATTATACTGCACATTCCGCACAAAGTCTACTACAAATATCAAAAAGTGGCGTCATATAATATTTCATTGCTTTTACGAAAGTAATTACAGAAATCAAGTTGACAAATGTGTGGTCAAATTATAAACTAAAAATAGATATATTACCCCAATTGCAAAGTGGGAGGATGAGATTGTTATGCAAGAAAATTTTGCTTTGGTTCAGCAAGGATTCCGTGTTCTGCTGAAATCGCTATCTGGTTATATTGGAAAAGAAATGTCCGCACATTTTGGAAGTCGTTGGTGGGATGAAGTGCTTACAGTACTGAGAAATCCACAAGATTTGCCTTATGGCGGTGAATACAGCGTTCTTGTTGACTCCTTAGATGTTGCTAACTGCCTACGCTTAATAGAGCGTGAATGGTACGGTACTTTTGAAAACAAGCTTTCCTTAAACTGTAGAACATGGGCCAGAGAGCTAATGGGAGCAAGAAATGATGTCTCTCATATAGGACAACAGGATTTGAGTCAAGAGGTCGCAGAGCGTTATCTAAATACGATGGTTCTTCTCTGCCGTGAAATTGATTCTGATAGCGCAGACGAAATTGAAGAAGTATATATGAAAGTTCGCGCAAGGGCTGCGGACGCACCACTAAGCCCTACAATTTATATTGGCACCGAGCAGCCGGCACCAATATCTCCCAAATACGCTTCGACGAAAGATAGTTTATTAAAACTTGTTGATTCTGAATTCGTTCAAAAGACAACTCAAAGCCGCAAAGTGACATTTGGAGGAAAAACCCAGATTTATCCGGTCTACCGTGTGCGATTAGACAAGTTGTATTATAATGACCAAAACGATCGTATTTCTACTTGGATTTCACAATACGAGTCCAAGAATGGCGTTGGCAGTTTGTCTTCTCTTGATACAGAATCGTATAATAGCATAATCGAGAACTTTATATGTGAAAGTAATCCCGAAGCGCTTCAAAAGACTAAAAACAACATTTCACTAGTTGGGCAGCGTGAAGCCGGTGTTGTTTTAGCTGATGGTCGAATTGTCGATGGAAACCGCCGCTATACCTGCCTTAGAAAAATTGAACGCGAAAGTGGAAATCCGCAATTCTTTGAGACCGTCATTATGGAAATGGACATCCATGATGACAAGAAGCAAATAAAACTATTAGAGCTTGCTATCCAACATGGTGAAGAGAAAAAAGTTGACTATGATTTGATTGACTACGCAATTGGTACTTATCGGGATGTGATTCAAACCCAACTCTTAACGGCAGATGAATATGCAGAAAGCGCCAACGAACCAATTAGCGCGGTCAAGGAACGAATCGATGTTGCAAAGATTATTTGTGAATTCTTGGAGTATATTCGACTCCCGGAGCAGTATTATATAGCAAGAGATTATCAAGTATATAGCTTGTTCTATGAAATGATGGCTCCGTTAAAGCGACTAAATGAAACTGAAAAAGTTCAGTTGAAGCATATTGCATTTATTAATGTACTGATGAATGCTGTCGCAGATCAGCGAAAATTTATCCGCGATATTAAGAAACTTATCCGTAATGGAACGTATGCAGAGTATTTTTCTAATCAACAAATGCTGGAGCAACAAATTCTGTCTTTGTATTCATCTGTAGAAATTCATGAAAAGAAAGATATCGAATCTTTTGCTTTGAGCAATCATAAACTCGCCGAAGATTTGCAGCTTTCTATGGAACGTGCTATGCAATTGTCGAGATCGCAACAGCTGCGTAACAAACCCAGTGATAATGTTGCAAAGTGCGTTGATTTACTAATGGAAGTTGATCCGCGCCTTTTCAATCGGCTTGATAATGATGACAAGGAGAATTTGAAAGTTAGTCTGGCTGAGCTTTCAAAAATTATAGGTACATTTCAAAAGAAGCTAGTTGAGTGAGGACTACAACATCATGGACGTTTTAAACCTCCCTATCGATACTGTTGGACTATCTGTAAGAGCACAGAACGCACTTCTACGAATGGGGTTCCGTGTAATTGGAGATCTAAAAGGATATACGGAAAAGGATCTATATGACATTCCCAATATAGGGAAAAAGACAGTTGACGAAATCCTTTTGATGATGGATAAGTACATCGGTCAAGCAAATCATTCTTCATCAGAAGAAAGTGCGGCGGCTTCAGCTTCTTCACCAGAATCGATTCGTCTTATTGGTTTATCAAACAGATCCATGAATGCCCTTTTGCGCGCAGGGTATCGTACAGTAGATGATTTGATGCGCTGCACCCAAGAGGAACTTTTTAACATTTCCAATCTGGGGGCAAAGTCGGTCGATGAAATTTTAAATGCGATAGAGAATCTCAAGGATAAACGTAATCATACCACTGACACCGTTCTGCCAGTAGACCAGAGGTCTGCTACAGGAGAAGAACTTCAAAAATTGGCGGTGGAATATTTAAAAGAAACAAAAGTTGAAATTGCTCAGGTGGAAGCATTGTCCGCTAAGGCATATAACGTGCTCTTGTTTGGTGGCTATGAGTATCTTTATCAGGTCGTTTCTTTTACTGAGGAGCAATTTCTTGAAATTCCCCATATGGATCATTTGACCGCACAGGAAATTTCAACACAAATCTCACTTTACCTAGAGCAAAACAAAGCTAAAATATTCGCGTATAAAAGAACATCCTCACATATGGAGGACATTATTCTTAATAGTTCCCTCCTATTCTCAGAAAAGTATCAACAAATTCTGCGTGAGTATATCGCCGTTCACGACATTCTTTTGGACAACTTTGGACTATCTAAAAGTATCTGTAAAAAGCTGAAAAATAATGGGTATAAAACACTTCTCGACATTGCATTTGTTCGCCCAATAAGTCTACGGGAAAAACTGAACTTGGCACCTCGCGCAGTAGAAGAGATTGGTAATAAAATTAATGAATATATCCGACAAAACGGGACTCAAATCAAATCCGCTTGCAGAGGTTCTGTTGAGGTGCTATGGGATGATGAGAGCCTAAAAAATAGAATCCTTGCAATATTTAATACAATTGCGTTTGATGGTTTGAGCCTTCAAGAATTAATTGACAAACTTTCTGCTCCCATTGAGATTGATTCTGCACGCATTAAAAGAATCCTTGGTTTCCTAATTCAAGAAGGAACATTGGAATATATTGATTTCCGTTGCTACCGTGTTTATCCAAAATTTGAAGATTACTTGACGTCCTGCGATGACATTGAGCCGCGGAATAAAGAAATAATCGGAAAGCGGCTTCGTGGTGATACGCTAGAAGAAATTGCACAAGAATATGATTTGACTCGTGAACGTGTACGCCAAATTGTAGCAAAACAGATTGATAAAATCAGATTGGCGTATTCATCCACGACAGGACTACAGTATTTTGACGAGGACTACTACCGATATATATATACAAATTACTGCTTAGACAAAAAAGATAGCATCAAATGGCTCGGCCTCACACAGCCTATATGGCAATACTTGGAATCCTGCGGCCTTAAGGCGGGCAAGAAAGATTTGCACGAGGCACTGGATGACCGTAAGAACTTGGAAACTGCTCTTCGCCTAAAAATAAGAAACTACTTAAATAGAGACAAAATTTATATTGCAGATATGTGGGTTGAAAAAAGGCGATCTGCACTCGAAGAAGTTGTCATAAAAAGATTTTGTCAAGAAGATACGACCTTCACTCGATTCACGCATATTTACAATGAATTTCTGGAACATGAAGATATTCCTTATGATGAAACGTTGTACTATACGGAAGATGTCTACCGTACCAGAAAAAACCGCTTATCGGAAGCACGGTTCCTTCTTTGGAAGCAGAACGAAACGATTCGCGCTTACGATGTAGATGGACGTGATTACACAGAATTACTTCAAGAGTTGAATTTTGATTCATATGAAAACATTGAAATTTCAACGGAAAAATTGATAAGAGAACACCTGGCCCTTATGCAAAGGTATGATATTCGGGATCGCTATGAGCTTCACAACCTTTTGAAGAAGATTGTGGAAGATGGCGCTTATCATAATTTTCACTGCTGTAGAACTCCAGATATTCGCTTTGGAACTTTCGATAAAAAAGAAGCTATTTTCAATATCATGGCAGAAAATTCACCAGTCTCGCAGGAAGATTTAATACAAGCTGTATCTGACGAATATGGCTATGATGCTGCAACTATCATGGGAACCTATTTGCCGCCTTTAAGTGCATATGCACATCAAGGCGTATACACAATTCGTCAAAAGGTTATGGGAGAAGAATCGATGCGTGCGTTTAAGGCTGCCCTAACTTCGGACTTCTATTATTTTGATGAATTGCGAAAGATATATAGCGATTTATTCCCCCATGCTGATACCGATGAAGTCAATCCGTATAATTTGAAAAAGATGGGGTTTGTTGTCCTATCAAAGTATGCTGTACAAAATTACCCTTCCCTTGAAAGCTATTGCGAGCATCTACTCACTAGTGAAGACATGGTTGACATCAAGCCATACAAAAAGAGATTTGCCTCAGTTGTAATGTTTTCACAAAAGTTAATGGAACTTAAAAGAAATCTAACCGTCATCGAGTATGAACCAGATAAACTGTTGAATTTCAGAAAATTGGAAAGTGCTGGCATAACGCGAGAAAATATTTGTGAGTTCTGTGATAGTGTTTATAGATTCATTCCTGACGGCACTTATTTTAGTGCGCATTCTTTAAGATTGTGGGGATTCAAGTCACATTTATATGACTTGGGCTTTGAGGACTGGTTTTACGCCAATTTGCTTATTTCGGATGAAAGATTTTCTTTTGGTAATATGTTTGGAACTCTCGTTCTGTATAAAGGCCAAGAGTTCATCACAATAAAGTCTTTTGAACGTACACTGATTCAAGCCCATGAAAGTATTGATGTTTTGGATCTGATGAATGAACTTGAATCAACGTATGGATGCAATAATATGGAAAAAACAGACTTGATTTATAAAGTTCAGGGAACAGAAATCTACTATGATAACTATCTCGAAAGGTTCTACGCCAACGAAAATTTGTATTATCGAGAATTAGATGAAAGCGATGGTGTATGACGTGCAATCTTCAGAAATCCAAGCATTTCTCACAGAACTCGAAAATCTTCACCAGCGGCATGAACTTGCCCAGCATGTTTCTCCCGGCTATTTTGAACCCGGAATGATGGAATATTTAGACCAATCCGAAGGTGTGTTCGATACTTGCACACGAGCATTTCGGTTACGTTTTGAAGTGAAGGGAACCCGATACGAAGGTCGAACCGAACAGATAGAGCGTGTAAAGCTAAATGACGAAGTCCTTATACAACGAGATGCAGACAATATCTACAATCATAATAACTTTCGTGTATTAACTTCAAAGGGGCGAGATTTAGGTAACGTCCCGGCAAATCTATGCAATGCGATTGCCCCTCTCTATGATTGCTCTTTGTTAGAATTTACATCAGCAAAAATAAGCTATGTAGCGCCCTTATCTGTTAGAAATCGTCACGCGAAGCAAGCTGTTTTATTTATCGAGGTAAATGGAATCCTTAAAGGAAAATAATAACGAGGTAGCCGATGTTTGATTTAGAATACCTTTCGGCGGACGACATCATCTTTATTGCGTATTGGCATATGTCCAACAGCTTTTGCATGGATTACCGCTTTAGAAATAGAATTTTAGCGACTTATGAGAAACACGAATATGAGTGCTATTCATGCGCAAAAAAATTTCGTGAGAGCCATAAGAACTGTCAATTTCGAGATATTTCATTAAGATTTTCAATTTCATTAAGCCATATAATGAATGTCTTAATTACAGCCACAGAAAATCATCAAATAGCGCGAGAAGTTAATAAGGTGTTCACTCTGGTGTATCCCGATTTGTGTAATGCGATTGAAAGAGATAGTCCGGCAAGGTTTGACCGCGCCAGTCAAGGTATTTATGAAGGTGTGAAGATAGCTGATGTTGATACGATAGCCGCTGTTTGCCGTCTTTACTATCAATATTCAGGTGGCGATACCACACATCCCAATTTGAAGGGGTATCAAGCATTCGATAATTCATGGTACGAAGAGTGGATTAGAAGTACATTCATAATCGAAGAAAAGCGATTTGACGAAAACTGTAGTGAATTTTTTCAAAATTCCCCAATTGCTAAAATCGCAAGGGGGAAGCATTTTCTTCTTGAGTATAGTATGCTGGATGAACGTGGCGATGAGGAGAAAGGCAATTATTTCTATGACCGAAGCATCCACGATTATATGTGTAAAAAAATTGAGAGTGCAAATGCTGGCTCAGATACGGATTCAGAACTCTTAAGGAGATTCAATATCTTATATAAGATAATTGAAGATGTTGGAAGTTACAGTATGAATCCCAATTTAATAAATGCTATAGATTCATATACCTTTAACAAGCATATGGAAAAGCGCATTGAGGATATTGCGCATATGAACATTGCTTATAGTTGCCCAAAAGGTGACAAAGAGTTTCAGCTTTACGACTTTTGGTATATTGTCACAAAAATGGTCGCATCTTTTGAAGCTGCAATAGAGGATAATCAAAAATACTGCGAAGTAACCGATGACCAGCTGATTATTCTTGATAAGAAGTACCATGAAATTGAGTTGAAAAAGTCCGAAAATCTGCTGGAAGCTGCAAATGCACAAATCGAAGCCTTACAAAGCAAATTGGAAAATGCTGACTCAGAAAAGAAGCTTGCAGTTGAAAAGGAAACTGAAAAACTATCATCAGAAAATCGTTATCTAAAAAATGAAATAGTAAAACTCCAATTACTCCTCGATGAAGCTCATAGCCATGACCAAGAACTCTTTGCCCTGCGAAATTATGCTTTTGAGCAAGCTGCGAATTATGTTGAACAGCCTAATTTAGATGAAACGATAGAAAGTGTTTTTTCTGGGAAAAAAGTTATTGTTATTGGTGGTCATGAAAATTGGCAAAAGAAAATGCGCAGTAAGCATCCCTCCTTGCAAATAATAAGTGGAACAAATAAAAATGTTCCGGCGGAATTGTTGGCAAATGTAGATTTTGCTTTTTTGGTAACAAGTCATATGTCGCATGCTGTTTATGACAATGTTATACGAATTTTCCAAAAGGACAAAATTCCATTTTCCTATATTGGGAAAATTAGTTTGAACTACGCCGAAGCAGAAATGATTCAAACGTATAAGAATTCAACATCTGGACACTAACGTTAATTTTGTAACTTGGGATACCTCTTTGGCAACCCCAATATGTCTGTGTCATCTATGATGGCAGTTTGTATTTGCATTACCTTACTACTTGAATGGAGTTAATATATGAGTGCGGCTATTTCACAAGAGCATATGGAAAAATACTACAAAGAGTTCAAAAAAAAGTGCAGTAGTAAACACTATCATGGATCTGGCGTTCCACTATACTTCCTTCCAGCTTCATCTAATATTATCCCCGTTGGAATTGTAGATGATGCAAATCACTTTGAATGGAGAAAACCTGACGGAACAACATGGAAAATTGAGAATGTTGCAGACTTAGAGGTATTTACATACCATGAAGAATACAACCAAAGTGAATCAGCCCTTGTTGGTTGGACTATTGATGATTACCATGATAAATACTTTGACGATACATTGTTTGTTTTCAAACTAATTATTCCAAACTTGAATCAAAACAAAATTGCAATTTACAAAGGATCAAAATGTATTTATGAGTTGCCGGACTCTGTTGGATTTCCACACTATGAAGACGACGTATATGATCGTATCTATACCGGGCTTTATTTTGATTGTGTAAAGGTTATGCCACCTGATTTTGACTCCCATAAGAGGAGTATCCCTCGCTATGAGTATCATAAGTTTACCGTTAGTGAAGGCAAGGATGAAATTATTGGTACGGGTAGACAACCAACATTCTATTCGAAATTTTTTAATAAGTCTCCTAAAGCTAAAGCCACTCCCAAGAATCCTGAAGAAATTCAGGCCGAGCAAGAACGATATGAAGCGGAGAAATTACAAAAAATCTATTCCCTCAATAGTCAACTTCGGAACGGAGCGATACCTGATTATAACGGCCTTTATCCGGATGACATTGCTGTTCTATACATGGTAAAAAAAGAGGTTCAATTCATTACACCTCGAAAATACAACCGCCCTATTTCGCCTCTCACAATCCCTAACCCCAAGGAAATACTGCAATCTCTTTTGAACAAAGGGATGATTTCTCTTGGCCCTGAAGGCAGTGGCCTAGATTACGCAGACTTTAGGCAAATACAAGCCGCTTATTCAAATCTTAAAATTGGAAAAATCCGTAATAAGGCTGGCCAAATTGAAGGTATAAAAAGTACCCTTACGCCAAGTGAAATTGATGTGCTGTTCCCCAGTAAGCCGTATGTCATCACTAGTCTAGGAGAGAGTGCGCTGTCAGACCATCTGGGAATTGTATTTGCCTTGGATCGAGAGTTACACTACCATGAAATAGAAACTGCCTTCTCAAATACCATTCCGTCAAACAAAAAGGATAGAGGATTCTATTTCTTTGATTCAGAGGATCCATCACTCCTCAAGTTTAATATTTGGACAATCGAAGCAGGAACATGACAAACACTCTTGCATGGAAATGCAACACCTTTATGATGCAGTTATGCAAAATGATGTTATCGCCTTAGCACCGCGATTGCACTACGTTTACTCAGAGAGTAATCAGGGAGAAAAAGCTTT
>DYBQ01000010.1:0-604 GCA_019418545.1 Clostridiales bacterium
GTATTTCTACCGAGGGATTTTAAGTCCCTTGCGTCTGCCTGTTCCGCCACAGCGGCACATGGTGCAGCAAAATTTCTGCGAGAATTAGTATATCATGTTTTTGTAAAAAATGCAAATCCAAATTCAATTTTTTTCTTCTGCATCTGCTGCCTCCAAAAACTCATATTTACGGGAATATTCCTTTGTCTCGTCATCCCGCACGGTTTCGCTGCAATGCCGCGACAAAAGCTGTGTCAGCGGATATAAGTCTATCCAGATTTCGTTGTCGCTTTCCTTTTGTGATTCATCAAAAATAAGCTCCAGCCCTACATGCAGATGAGGGATTTTGATATTATTCACGTTTTCTTTTGTGCTGTAGCCCGTATGCCCCACATATCCAATCACCTGTCCGGCTTGTACCTGCTGTCCTTCTTCCAGTCCTTCGGCAAAGGGGCGGTTTTGCCGAAGATGGGCATAGTAATAATATCGTTTGCCGTTTCCGCTTCGGATTCCAATCCGCCAGCCTCCATACTGATTCCAGCCCATTACTTCCACTACGCCGCTTTCAATGGCAATAACGGGCGTACCAGTGGCAGCCATGATATCGTGTCCCAAATGCTGGCGG
>DYBQ01000010.1:614-24796 GCA_019418545.1 Clostridiales bacterium
CTGGCGGGTATAACCATAAGTGCGCTGGGCGCCAAAATCGTCATAATGTTCATATGCAAAATTTTTTGCCACTGGAAAAAAGCCTTTTAGTCCATACTTTTTTTCTGTCACCACCGCGCCATCTTTTTCACATTCTTCTGTGTATTCTCCTACCAATCCATCCAGCACTGCCCCATAGGCTTCCCGGTAATATCCAAACCATTTCATGTCCTTTGTCAATTCTTCTACACGACAGCCCTCGTCCAGCTTTTCAAAATATTCATCCATATCCTGCGCGCGATACCGGGAAAAGTCCCCGCCATATTTTGCCCCCAGATAGCTTAGGGTGTGTATCCAGTTTCGCTCCATGCCTTCTTCATGTGCACGGATATCCTCGGCTAAAGCTCTGTCCAAAGCAGCATAACATGGATTGAATTCCACATATCGGATAAATTCCTTTTGCTCCCCAGTGTCATGAACAGGTGAAATGGCCGGGAGATATGGGAATGTAATAATGGAGGCTGCCAGTATCAGCCCCATTCCCATCAGTGCGGTGATTTTCCAAAAAAGCTTCAAAAAAAATCCCTCCCGATTTGACATAGTGATTTCTATGCCAAATCGGAAGGGAAAATACCTGATATTTTTTACTTACAAGTCGTCGGCATCCTGCTCGGGATAGTCTTCTGCCCGACTTTCTCCGGTATAGCTTCCTGTTACATCGGAGGCAATGGCTTCTTTGTTCTGGTCCTTCAGTGTATGGGCCAGCGCCATGGCGGTTTGCTGTATACTGGTGTTTGAGGGCTGCTTTTGCTTTTTCAAAAAAATCACCTCCGGTACAGTATTCCCATACCGGAGGATTTTTAATCACTGTTTTTCGACAATTTTACTTCACGTTTACAAAATACAGCCGCTACGGTCTGAAACAGAATCCGAATGTCCCGCATCACGGTAATTCTTTCCATGTATTGAAGATTCAGCCGGCACTTTTTGGGAAGGATTTTTTCAATGTAAACAGCTTCAGGGTCACTGGCGCCTTCCAAAAGTTCATCCTCATTGCGGAAATAAATACTGGCTGGAGCCGTAATCCCGGGGCGGATTAGCAAGGTTGCAAAGGCTTCCTGCTCATAGGCCTCCACATATTTGCGGACTTCTGGCCTAGGACCTACTAAACTCATGTCCCCTTTGAGTACATTGAGTATTTGTGAAAACTCATCCAGCCGGCATTTTCGAATGAACCTGCCCACACGGGTGATTCTCGAATCTTTTCCTGTGGTTAAGGAAAGCCCGATTTTATCAGCATTTTGCACCATGGTGCGGAATTTAAAAATTTTAAAGTCCTGGCCATATTGCCCCACGCGTACCTGGCGATAAAAAACAGGGCCGGGAGAGTCGAGCTTGATGGCTGCGGCCAATAGTAAAAAAAAGGGGGAAGTGATGATAAGGATGAGAAGGGACAGTACAATATCAAAAATACGCTTACAGGTAAGATGTTTTTTCTGAAGCCGCAGGTACTCCACCCAGGGACGCACCCAAACATTTTGCATGAATGGGGGAAGCTGTTGATATGTCATGAAAATTCACATCCTGATAAAAGCTTGTTGTCCGAAAAATGAAGGACTGATGCTATTATACGACATCATTGAAAAAAAATCCACCCAAAATGAAAAGGTTCCTGTAAAAATATTTCTTTCAATCAAAAAATCCCATATAAGATTCCATGGCGTCCATCAGTGCTTTTACATTTTCCAGGGGCACGCCGGGATACAGGCCATATATCATAGTAAGGCCGCCCTGTGCAGTGCCGATAGAAGTTACCTCCTGACGGATAAGGGCTTCGATTTCAGCCGGGGTTCCAAAACGGGTAATGGTCTGCCGGTCAATGTCCAAATCCACACAGGTTTTTCCAGCAAAGTTTTCGGCAATCCAGTCAATCCCATTAACTAAATCCTGCAAATTGATAATTTCCACCCCACCGTCAATCAAGTCGGCAGTCAGGGTACGGATATCCCCGTCGGAATGCATGTGAATGGGAATCCCCTTTTCTTTTGCCGGGCGGATGATGCGCTGATAGGAAGGTTTGATGTATTTTCTAAACTGCTCAGGGGAAAGCATTGGCCCTACCTGCATTCCCAAATCCTCGGCATAGGTCATCACATCCACACCGCAGTCAAGATAGTGGCGCACAATGCCCAAATTAAACTGCTCCACCATTTCAATCAGTGCAGGAAGGCGTGCATCCTCGTCCATCATGTCAAAGAGCAGATTTTCATATCCCCGAATGTCGCACAGCTGCAAAAAGGTGTGTCCATGGCGCAGCCCGCCCATGTGCAGTTTATCGGGAGACGCCTTAATTTCCTGCTTAACAGCTTGCCAGTCAACAGGCCCAATTCCCATACAAACGTCTGGATTTGGAGCCTGATAGTTTGCAAAATCATCCCAGTCGGCCAGAGGATGATGGGTAACAGTCCCCGTAATTCCATTTACGGTGGTTTCCCACACACATCCGAAATCATCTGTAAAGGGGGCATCTTTTCGGGCCACCAAAGGATATTCAGGATGATAGGGAAGGGCGGGGGCTTTAAAATCAGGGAACAGCCGCGGATGGGTTTCCATCAGTTCGAACAGTGCGTCCTGCGGATAGGAATCATAGCAGGCAGAGTTCACTGCAAACACCATGGGGATGTAGTCAGGGCGTTCAAACCGGACGGCGCGAAGATAGTTTTCCTTTGCGTTCATACAAACTCCTCTTTTCATTAGATATGTTTTATAAAAGTGGAAAACCTATTGTTTTCCATGTTTGATAGACGGAGAATAAAGCGGAAACGTGCATCATCTTCATACCACATGGGAAAATTGGTTCCCCACTGGTTGTTGAAGAGGATAAACCAAATTCCCTTATCCATCGGTGGAATCTGGTCGTAAAAGCCATATAAAAATGGTTTGGAAATGGAAACCAGCGGTGCATCCAGTGTTTCCAGCAAGCAGGTTTCAAACTGGAGATTTTGGGATACAGCGTGCATTTCGCGGTTTCCTCCCGATACTACCCGGCGAGGGTCGATGGGTTCTCCCATTTTTTCAATGGAAACCAAAGCACCAACAGGCGAAAATCCCAGAGAACAGCCTTCGGGGATACGGCAGGCTGGCTTTTCCAGCCAACAAAAATCAAATTCCACCCTGTCTTTTTGAGGATGGACACGCAGCATCATTTTAGAAGGACAGCCAAAGGATTCCCGTGCAAGAGGATGTATGGTAAGGAAAGAAAAAACTTCCTCATGGTTATAGAACAGCTCCACACTTTTTGCACGGAAGACTTTACCGTCAGCCAATGCCTTTTCAAGGCCGACTTTTCCAAAATCTTCTATGGACCAGTCAGCGTGCAAACGGTCATAGCGGCTTGTATAATCCAGCACTTCTTTTTCTGAAAACACCTGATATTCAAACACACCCAAACGGTGTTCGCTGTCCGCTATTATGCGGCCGTCTTTTTTTAGGAAGTTTATGGCTCCCTGTTCATCAAAAGACAAGCTCCAGCCATTGATAGTAATTTTTTCTCCCACATCCAGCCGCTGCATCCCGTCTGTACAGGGGAAATCTGTCCGGTATTCATTGCAGGCTTGTTGTGCCATTGATTTTGCAGGTTCTGTAAGGGAAGAAACAGCGCTCGAAATATAGGCTCGCTGCTCTGCCCATGATTTTTCCAGGGTTTGATATTCCGGCAGCTTTCGTGCCTGTTCAAACGCAGCCCGGGAAAAATGCTTGTGGTCGTGTAAAAATGTTTTTTCATCCAGCCCCCAGGTGTGTTCTGCAATGGGGAGCAATCCCTGATATAAGCGTTCCTGGTTTTCGTTATCGAAACGGCTGGCCAAACGCAGCAGCTCCCGAAACTGGCAAACTTTTTTGGCATCGGTGCCCACACCGTGAATCCAAGTGTCTCCAATTTCTTCTTCCACTATGGGTAAGGAATCCTCTATTTTTTTAACGATTTGGGCCACATCTTCAAGACTTGCAGCCTTTATTTCTGCCTGCGGAAAATCCCGGTGCAGGCCATCATATACCGTTAACACTTCCTGCTGTGATTGCGGCCCGCGATTATCCCCGGTGTGTGCAAAAAACACAGCAATCCCGGTGCCGGGAATTTCGGAAAAATCCCCATAGTCCCCTTTGCTGTACATAACCACAACAGATTCCCCTGATGGTGCGCGCCAACGGAACAAATCAGGGACTGCTGGCGGCTGAGAAGCCGGATTGACACCAATGTGCAAAAAATGAACACCGGCATTGGATAACAGTGGGACAATGGCACGGGTGTGACCAGGTACATCCGTATATTTTGCACTGGTGGTAGACATTCCAAAACGGCGGTCAAGCTTTTTGGAAATCCCCAATCCATATTGATACAACGCCCGGTCTGCCAGCTCAGAATGCATGGTAAAAGGAAGGGCGTGCCATCGAATGATTCCGTTTTGGATTGCCCGGCACATACGCTTCTCATTTTCAGGCGAGGCCTGTTTTAGATATTCCTCTATCAGCCAGCTTCCAATCGACCACACAAAACCTTCTTTGCGGCCGGATGCCGCAATTTGTTCTCCAACCTCCATGGCTTTTGGGATATACTCCTTCATATATCGCTGATAGATTTCATTGCTGAAACCGGTAAACCCCAAATCCAAATGGGTTTTAAATACTACAAGAATTTTTTGAATCATCTGTCCACCCCAATTTTGGATAATAAAAATCAATACCCTAATCCAATATATCGGAAAGGTATGAAATTGTATTTGTTATACCATAAGAAAAAAGGGGCAGCAACAACAAAATCTGCGAATAGACTCAGAATTTTAACTGTTTTATTACAGAAAAAGCCAAAAGCGCTCAGATTTTTAATAAGACTTGCTAAAGAAACCTTATTCACTGCGAAGAGCCGTAACCGGGTCTTTTTTGGCAGCCTTTTTGGCGGGGATGCAGCCTCCCAAAAGGGTGAGGCAAACGCTGAGGAGCATTAGGATAATGGCACCGGCAAGGGGCAAAGAAGCGCTGACCATCTGAGAGCCTGTCAGGTGATGGATGACACTGTTGATGGGAATGGTGAGCAAAACAGAAATGGCAATGCCCATCACGCCGGAGCACAGGCCGATAATAAAGGTTTCAGCATTAAACACCTGGGCGATATTCCGCCGGGAAGCGCCGATAGCCCTGAGAATTCCGATTTCCTTGGTGCGCTCCATAACCGAAATAAAGGTGATAATACCAATCATAATGGAGGATACAATCAGCGACACGGCCACAAAGGCAATGAGCACATAGCTGATAATATTGATAATAGAGGTAATGGAGTCCATCATTATAGCCACCATGTCCGTATAGGAAATCATGTTTTCTTCCCGGCCGGCCTCTTTTTCCGAATCGTTGTATTCTTCAATCAAGCTGACAATCGATTCTTTCCCTTCAAAATCATTGGGATAAATACGGATGGTATCGGGTTTGTCTTTATCCACAATCCCTAGTGTGGAAAGATTTTCCTCATAGGTTGCCTGGCTGTTATTCTGATAGGCCGTCATCAGCTGGGCAATTTCTTCCTCACTCAGCCCGGCCAGCTGTGCCTTCTGTTCATCTGTCAGCTCGCCCGAAGCTGTTTCCCCTTCCTTAGGGAATTCCATTCCGGTAAATACGTTGATGTCCGGGTTATCAAGCTGTTCCTGTGCAATTTCCGATTCATTGATATGCGTAATCACATAGTCAGTCAGGGCGCTGGTGTAGCAGATTCCACCAGTAGAATCAGAGGAAGAAGTGCTTTCGGTGGGGCGGATAATTCCTACTACCCGGATTTCCGGGGCATCCTCCAAAACGGTTTCCATATAGGCTTCGTCGTCCCGCTTATCCAGCCAAATGCCGTTTTCTTTTTCATAATAATCCGTATTCAAAACCAGCTGGAAGCGGGTATCCAGAATTTCGTCAAAGGAGTAGGACTTCTGCTCCACCGATTCCATTTCCCGGCCGTCCATCAGGGCGTCAAAATTGTCTAAAAGCTGCTGCTGGTCCATCAACCCCAGAGAGAAGAGGGTAAAATCGCTGACATTGTTGTTTTCGTCCACCTGCAAAACCACTTCATTATAGGCTTCGGGCCAACTGCCGGCCACCAATTCATACTGGTCTTCCAGCATTTGGGGATTGTCAACCAGTTCTTCCCAAACATCGTTGGAGGACATGCTATCTGTCCCCATCATGGACTGGAATTCCATCATCTGTCCAAAGCCCATTTTTTCCAGAACTTGGTTGGGATTTACCTGAACAGCGCCGCCCTCGACATCCCGGTTATAAATCATCAAGTCAAAATCATACTCATACTGGATGGCACTGCTGTAGTCTTTGATGGGGCAGTCCTCTTCTTCCAGATAGGCTTTAAAGGCTTCCAGATTGTTCTCGTTTTTCTTGCTGAAAAGGGTTTCCATCAGGTCGGAAATGAGAGGGGAGGATTGAACGGTTCCCTCCTTGGCTGGAGTTGTATCCTGATTGACGCCGGACATGGCTTCCATCATCACGGACATATCCACAGAAGAACTTTCCAGTATCACAGGATAAGAGGCCATCGTATCCTGCTGTACCTGGCGGATATAGTCATTAACGCCGCTGGAAAGGGCCAGAATCAGGGCAATCCCAATGATGCCGATGGAACCGGCAAAGGAGGTGAGGAGGGTACGGCCTTTTTTGGTTTTCAGGTTGTGAAAGCTGAGGGAGAGGGAGGTGAGCAGGGACATGGAGGATTTCCCCATGTTCTGATGAACTGGCTCTTTGGGCTTCCGGGAGGTCTCGGGCAGATAGGGGTTAGTATCCCCGATGATTTTACCGTCCTGTAAACGCACGATGCGGGTGGCATACTGCTGGGCCAGCTCCGGGTTGTGGGTGACCATAACCACCAAACGGTCTTTGGCCACCTCTTTTAGCAAATCCATCACCTGCAAGCTGGTATCCGTATCCAGTGCGCCGGTAGGCTCGTCAGCCAGCAGAATGTCTGGGTCGTTAACCAGTGCTCTGGCAATGGCCACTCGCTGCATCTGCCCGCCGGACATCTGGTTGGGCTTTTTGTGGGACTGGCCCGCAAGGCCCACTTTTTCCAAAGCTTCCATAGCGCGGCGGCGTCTTTCTCCCCGGGACACGCCGGAGATGGTTAGAGCCAGCTCCACGTTGGCCAAAATCGACTGATGGGGGATTAGGTTATAGCTCTGAAACACGAAGCCAATGGTGTGGTTTCGATAGGAGTCCCAGTCCCGGTCCCGATATTTGCGGGTTGAAATGCCGTTAATAATCAAATCGCCGCTGTCATACCGGTCCAAACCGCCAATGATGTTGAGCAAGGTCGTTTTACCGGAGCCGCTGGGGCCGAGAATGGCGACAAATTCGCTGTCACGAAGAGTTAGGCTTACGTTGTCCAGCGCTTTTTGTACCAGCGTGCCGGTAGTATACTGTTTACAAATATTTTGGATTTGCAGCACAAAGGTTCTCCTTTCAGCGCCCGGCCGCCAAAGATTTTTTCCGGGGAAAAGCTTCCAGTTCATTATAAAATCCGGCAGGATGGCTGTCAACGGATTATAGGCCCTAAAAAGCAGCCAGTTTTCGGGGCTATAAAACAATTTCAAACAACACCTGATTTTTCCCGGCAGCTCTGGCCCGGATAATTCCCTTGTGATTGCGGACAATCGAGTGGGCGATAGAAAGCCCAAGACCATAGCTGCTGCCGGGGCTTCTGGCTGAGTCGGCCCGATAAAAGCGGTCAAACAGCCGATGGTATGCAAGGGTTTCCGCCTTAGAAAAGGTGTTGGAAACGGATAGTCTGATTTTTTTCTCCCGGCACAGCACCACCCGAATGTCGCCCCCCTCATCACAATATTTCAGGGCATTATCAAGCAGAATGGAAACACACTGGCGGATATCCCCTTCGCTGCCATAATACCGGATGTCCGGCTGGATTGATAGCGAAAAATGTTTTCCCGTGCGTTCTGCCGGGCTTTGAAAGGCCATGGCAGTGTCGAACACCGCTTCGCTCAGGGAGAACTCTGCCATGACCCGCTGTCCCCCTTCTTCGTCCATTTTGGATAGGGTAATCATTCGGGAAATCAGCCGCCGCATTTTGGCAGTCTGCCGGTCAATGCCATCGCACCATTCATTTTTTCCAAAATTCATGGAAAGGATTTCGCAGTTGGCCGAAATGACCGTCAGTGGGGTTTTCAGCTCATGGCTTACATTGGTAATAAACTGTTTTTGCCTTTCATAGCTTTCCGCCATAGGCTTTACCGCCCGTCCGGAAAACAGCGCCACCAGCAAAAACACCAGCAGATAAGAGGCTGCGCCAATGGAAGTGGTGATGAGCAGCACCCACAGCATATTCCCCTCTTCCTGAGAAGCGTCCAAAAAAATCAGCAGATATCCATTCCCCTTTTTTTCCATCCGAAACCAATAGCTGTCCATCCGGCCACTGGTTTTTCCGCTTTCCAACACTTTTTGAGCATAGCTTTCGGCATCTGATTGACTTAAAGCAGCGATTCTGTCCATAGAATACCCGACGATATTCTGCTGTCCATCCAGTGTCACAGTGCAATAGCGCACAATAAATGGAGTTTCCGGGTCTTCGGGGCCACCGGGCTGCCGCATGGGATGCCCATCGGGAACCGGGCGAGGGAATACCCCGCCGTTTTCCATGAGAATGTCCATGGTGTGGTTGAGACGTCCGGTTTGATTTGCCATGTTGATGGCGTTAATGGCAAAAATCAGCAGGAAAAATACACAGAACAGGGAGCCCATGGCGATGAGGATAAATTTTTTTCTCAGTTCCCGGAGCATACTTTAGCCTCCAAACGATATCCTACCCCCCGCACGGCGCGGATTTCCACTGGCGCACCCAAATGGGACAGTTTTTTTCGCAGATTGGATACCGTTACCCACACAATGCTCACTTCTACCTGGGAATCCCAGCCCCAAATCTGCTCCATCAGGCTGTCGGTAGTGATAATAGCGCCAGCCCGCTCCATAAGGCGCTCGAACACCTGAAATTCCCGGGTAACCAACGAAATCCGTTTGTCTCCATATTCCATCTCAAAGGTGCTGCGGTTCAGTCCCAGTCCTCCATAGCGCAGAATGTCCGGGGTAAAATCCCCTTTCCGCCGCAGCATGGCCCGAATCCTTGCCAGCAGTTCACTGATGGCAAAGGGTTTTGGCAAATAGTCGTCTGCGCCGCTGTCCAGCCCGGCCACCCGGTCCTCCAGCTCGCCCCGGGCAGTCAGCAGCAAAACCGGAGTCGCGTTTCCTTCCCGGCGAAGGCGGCGCAGGACTTCCAGCCCATCCATTCCCGGCATCATAATATCCAAAATCACGCCGTCATATTCCCCGCCGGAAATATAGGCATAAGCGTCCGTGCCCGTAAACACGGTGTCTACCGTATAATTTTGTCCACGCAATACGGTAGAAACCGCCTTGGAAATATCCCGGTCATCTTCTGCAAACAGCAGTTTCATCCTTCATTCCTCCTGCCTGTTGGCTTTTGTGCCAATCTCCATGTTGTTTTTTATTTTATCATATCTCCTTTTCCTAAATCCACCCTTATTCTTTCGGGAAAATTTAGCTGTTATTTAGGTTCACCGGTTATAATCGTCATGCAAATTGGCAAGCAGGAGGTATTATCAATTATGTACGTGCTCCAAAACGCATGGAAAAGTATCGTGCGAAACAAAGGGCGGAATATCCTGTTGGGCATCATTGCCCTGATTATCGCCCTATCCGGTTGTCTGGCTCTTTCCATTCGCCAGGCCGCCGAAACGGCTCGGGAGGATGCCTTGTCTCAAATGAGCATTACGGCGCAAATTAGCTTTGACCGTACCAGCGCTATGAAGGATATGGCAGGACAGCCGCCGGAAAAGCCGGATGACAATGGGGAAGGCGGCGGCTTTGACCGGGGAAATTTTGATTTTGAAAGTCTGGCTGGCGAGACTCTGACTTTGGATGACTATATGACCTATACGGAGGCTCTTTCGGATGGGGACGGCTATTACTATACTATGACCGCCTCTCTCAACGCTTCGGGAGATTTGCTCCCCTATGGAGATTCAGAGGAGGATTCTGGCACAACCGGTACCGAAGAAGAAACCGCCCAGGAGAATGCAGCCCCGCCTGATGGCCAGCCCGGCGGCATGGGAGGCAATATGATGGGAGGCCGGGGTGGATTCTCCGTGCAGGGAGATTTTTCCATCACAGGATATTCCTCCTACACAGCCATGCTCTCCCTGTTTGGCGAGGACGGAAGCCTTTCTATTACCGACGGTCAGATGTTTGACGAAGAGAGCCGCGAGCCAGCCTGTGTTATCAGCGATGAGCTGGCGTTGTACAATGACCTCTCTGTTGGGGATACGATTACCCTTGCAAACCCCAATTATGAGGATGAAACCTATGAACTCACGGTGAGCGGTATTTATACCAACGCTTCTTCCGACGAAGGAAACAGCATGTTTTCCTTCTCTGACCCCGCCAACAATATCTATATGAACTATAACGCCCTTTCCACCATCATAGATGCTTCTGCCGAGGCGGGCAATGTGACTGAAAATGATGATGGGGAAGAAACCGATGCGGCTCTGCGGGGGGAAACCCTCTTTACTTATACCTTTGCATCAGTGGAAAACTATGAAAGCTTTTCGGAAAAGGTGTATGATTTGGGTCTGAGTGAAGACTATATTGTGTCCTCTCAGGATTTGGCCTCTTTTGAAAACAGCCTCACCCCGCTGAATACCCTTAGCACCATGGCAGGATGGTTTTTCCTGGTCGTGCTGCTGGTAGGCGGCGCGATTCTGGTAGTGCTCAACTTGTTTAATCTTCGGGAGAGGAAATATGAAATCGGCGTTTTGGCAGCCATTGGCATGAAAAAGCGGAAAATTGCCGCTCAGTTTGTGAGTGAACTGTTCTGCGTCACATTGGCAGCCTTTCTCATTGGCACTACAGCCGGAGCATGTATTTCCGTACCGGTAACCAACCAGCTTTTGGCAGGACAAACCCAGAGCAGCCAGCAGAGCAGTGAGCAAATTGCCGGGAATTTTGGATTTGAGCCAGGGGAGATACCTCAGGGCGGTTTTAATGGCGGCGGGAAAATGGAAGCTATGGGCGGCGGTGCCATGGGCGGCCGCGGCGGCATGGAAAATGCCGGGGGTCCGGTTTCCTACATCACTTCGGTTGCCAGCGCCACGGATTTGACAGTGGTGCTGCAGCTCATAGGGGTTGGAATCCTGCTGACCATTGTGTCCAGTTTGGCGGCAGTGGTCACTATCACCCGGTATGAGCCGCTAAAAATCCTTTCCAGCAGAACCTGACGGGAGGCACAGTATGAGTATTTTAAAAATGGAAGACGTTTGTTACCGTTATGATAAAAATTCCCCGAACGTCCTGGACCATGTAAACTTTGAATTTGACGCAGGGAAAATTTATGCCATTGTGGGAAAATCCGGCGCCGGAAAAACCACACTGCTGTCGGTTCTGTCCAGCTTGGCATCCCCTACCGGCGGGCGCATCAGCCTGAACGGAGAGGACATTGGAAAAATTGACAAGTACCGGTTCCGCAGCAGCTATATCGGCGTAGTATTCCAAAGCTTTAACCTGCTTCCTGATTTGACAGCAGCGGAAAACGTGGTGCTGTCCATGAACATTTCCGGGAAGAGCATCCCCCACAAAAAGCAGCGGGCCATGGCGCTCTTGGAAAAAGTAGGACTCAGCACAGAAGAAGCCAGCCGCCGGGTACTCAAGCTTTCCGGCGGGCAGCAGCAGCGGGTAGCAATTGCCCGGGCCATTTCCTACGAGCCGCAAATCCTGTTGGCCGACGAGCCCACAGGCAATTTGGATGGGGAAACCCAGGACGAAATTATGGCCATTTTCCGGCAGCTGGCCGATGAGGGGAAATGTGTGATTTTGGTAACCCATTCGCCTCAGGTGGCAGCGGCAGTGGATGTCGTGTATGAGCTTTCCAAAATTTCCCGTCCTAAAAAGCAGACAGCGCAGTCATAAGGGATTGAAACATACAAAATCTTTTTTAATAGTCAAAGCCCCCTCTGCCGTTAGTGAACAGCAGAGGGGGCTATTTGTGTTATGATTATTAGTCTTTAGCGAATAACCCGTACCCGGATAATAGGCTCCATGCCGGCCAGGCTGGTTACAGCATCGTCTGCCAAATCGCCGGAAACATCAAAAATCGTATAGGCATAATCCCCGCGGGACATGCTCTGCATGTTTTCAATGTTAACGCCTGCATTGCCCACCGCGCCGGAGAACAGGCTGATGGTGTTCGGCACATTCCGATGGAGGATGCAAATGCGAATCATGCCTTCGGCTCTGGGCATGCTCACCGCCGGCATATTTACCGAGTTGCGGATATTGCCGTTTTCCAGATAGTCCTTTAACTCATCCACTGCCATGCTGGCGCAGTTGTCCTCAGATTCCGGGGTGGAAGCGCCCAGATGAGGAATGGCGGTTACGCCCTCTACGCCCAGCAGCTCGTCATCCGGGAAGTCGGTGACATAGGCGGCAGCCTTGCCGCTTTCCAGTGCAGCCACCAGGTCAGCGGATTTTACCAGTCCGCCGCGGGCAAAGTTCAAAATCCGAACACCGTCCTTCATTTTAGCCAGAGAATCAGCACAAATCATGCCTTTGGTATCCGGCGTCTGGGGCAGGTGCAGGGTGATATAATCGCAGTTAGCATAAATTTCGTCCAGAGAACGGGCATGGCGCACTGTGCTGGAGAGACCCCATGCAGCATCTACGGACAAATAAGGGTCATAGCCGAAAACCGTCATGCCCAGCGCTTCGGCAACATTGGCCACCAAAATACCGATGGCGCCCAGGCCAATAACGCCCAGAGATTTGCCGGAGATTTCGGGACCCACAAAAGCAGACTTTCCTTTTTCCACCAGCTTGCCGACCTGTTCGCCTTCGCCCTTGAGGGTTTTGACCCAGTCCATGCCCTTGGCAATCTTACGGGAAGCCAGCAGCAGGCCGCAGACCACCAGTTCTTTCACGGCATTGGCGTTTGCACCGGGGGTGTTGAATACGACAATGCCTTTTTCGCTGCACTTGTCAATGGGGATATTGTTTACACCGGCGCCGGCTCTGGCAATGGCCAGCAGGCTTTCCGGCAGCTCCATGTCGTGCATGGCGGCAGAACGCACCAAAACGGCATCGGCCTGTGCCAGCTCGGCTCCAACAGTATAGTTATCCCCAAAGCGGCCAGTGCCGATGGGACTGATTTTATTCAGGCAATGAATCTGATACATAATTAGCCATTCTCCTTTTCAAACTGCTCCATAAAGGCGACCAGCTTTTCCACGCCTTCCATGGGCATTGCATTATAAATCGAAGCCCGCATACCGCCAACGGAGCGATGACCCTTCAGGTTTACAAAGTCTGCCGCAGCGGCTTCCTTCACAAATTTTGCGTCCAGCTCGTCATTGCCGGTAACAAAAGGAACGTTCATCAAGGAGCGGTCTTCTGGAACAACGGTGCCCTTAAACAGCTTGGAAGAATCCAGGAAGCTGTAGAGCAGGCCGGCTTTCTTTTCGTTGATTTTTTTCATTTCTTCCAGGCCGCCCATGTCATTTTTGAGCCACTCCAGCACCATTTTCATAATATAAATGGAATAGCAGGGCGGGGTGTTAAACATGGAGCCGTTATCGGCATGAGTCTGATAGTTGAACATGGTGGGGGTAATGTCCATGGCATTGCCAATCAAATCCTCGCGGATAATCACCACCGTCAGACCGGCAGGGCCCATGTTTTTCTGTGCGCCGGCATACAGGACGCCGAATTTGGAAACGTCAATGGGTTCGCTCAGAATGCAGGAAGAAACGTCGGCTACCAGCGGTACGTCGCCGGTTTCGGGCAATGTGGTATAGCGGGTGCCATAAATGGTGTTGTTCAGGCAAATGTGGAAATAATCGGCATCCGGGGTAAAGGTGGCCGAATCCAGCTTGGGAATGTAGGAGAAGGTTTTATCTTTGGAAGAAGCTACTACATTCACTTCGCCATACCGTGCAGCCTCCTTATAGGCTTTGGTTGCCCATTGGCCGGTGAGCACATAATCGGCTTTGCCGTTTTTGGTCATCAGGTTCATGGGAACCATGGCGAATTGGGAGGATGCACCGCCCTGCAGGAACAATACCTTATAGTTATCGGGGATTCCCATTACTTCACGCAGTAAACTCTCCGCAGATTCAATAATGCCCCCGTACACCTTAGAGCGATGTGACATTTCCATAACGGACTGGCCGGAGCCCTGATAGTCCAGCATTTCGTCGGCAGCGCGGCGAAGAACGGGCTCGGGAAGAATCGAAGGGCCTGCGGAAAAATTGTACACGCGTTTCATAAGGGTACCTCCAAAAAAATATGATTACATACGGAAATTCTGTTGATTTCCGCAAATATGACACTATTATAACGCTTTAATTTGATAAAGTCAATCGGAACTTCACAGTTCTGGTAAAACTTTTTGACACATTTTGGGGAGCTTTGCACAAATAAGTCAAATAAAGGTTACACAGAACTCTCTGCATAAAAAACTTTACGGAAATCCAGTGAAAATTATAACGGAAATCGCTGCTATTTTTATGATGTTTAAAGAAAATCTTATATATAGACAAAAGGAAACGGAAATGGTATACTTGAAAAAAGTGTGGTTATCAACGAGAAATACTGCTTTTCGTTGATAACCTTTGTGGTAGTTGCGGCTAACAATCAAACAGCCGCCTGGTTCTTACATGACAAGGAGTGTAAAAGATGAAAATAACAGCCGTTCTGGGAAGTCCAAGAGCAAACAGCGTTTCTTCTGCCATAGCCCGACGTTTGCTGCAGGGTGCAGAGGAAGCAGGACATGAGGTTACAGTATATGAAATCAGCAAAATGAATGTGAAGGGCTGCCAGGGCTGTGGCTACTGCAAAAATCACAATTCTGACTGCTGTATTGCCGACGATTTGAAAGGCTATTGGAAAGATTTGCATGAGTCGGAAGTGTTGGTCATAGCAGCACCCAACTATTTTTCTCAGGTGTGCGGCCCAATGATTACGTTTATGAACCGGCATTACTGCCTGACGGGCAAAGACCGGACTGCACGGTTGGAGCCGGGAAAAAAGCTGATAGGGATTTTGTCAGAGGGGATGCCCACACCCTATGAAGCGGCAGAAAAGAATTTCCGGTGGTTTTTGGAATGTCTTTCCGCGAGGAGCATGACGGTGCAGGAGCCGCTGTTTGCCAGTGCAGGCATGAAGCCCGAGAAGTGGGAAGCGCTGATGGAAAAAGCATATCAAATGGGGAAAAGCCTGTAATTTTTAAAGATTGATTTTTAGGGCTTAACAGGAGTACTTTCGATGAGAAATGAAATAAAAGAACGGTTACTGCCTGCTGTAAAAGGCGGAGGGTTTTTCCGGGATGATTTGATGATTTGGTGCGGAAGCGTGATAAAAGGGGAAGATAACCGGTATCACATGTTTGCTTCCTGTTGGAAAAGTGAATTGGGATTTGGTATGAACTGGCTTTTTAACAGCCGGGTAGTGCGGGCTTCCAGCGATGTGCCGGAAGGGCCTTTTCAGCTGGAAGAAACGGTACTGCCGAGACGGGGCCGGGAATATTTTGACGGTATGAACACGCACAATCCTTATATACGATATTGGAATGGGATGTACTACCTATATTATATAGGGACGACCTATGCATCCCCCATCCCAACCAGTTTGGAAGAAATGAACCCTGAGCTTTCGTTGGAGGTCTGGAATCGAAAGCGCATTGGAGTAGCTGTTTCCCATTCGGTTTTTGGCCCCTGGAAAAGAAGGGACACCCCTCTGCTGGAGCCCCGGGATTGCTCGCATTGGGATTGCACCATTACATCGAATCCGGCGGTGGCAATTTTGCCGGATGGAAGAACCTATATGCTTTATAAATCCCGCAGCTATGCGAGTGCAACGCTTCAAATTGGAGTGGCGGCGGCAGACAGGCCCGATGGTGAATTCCGCCGCCTTTCCGAGGAGCCGATTTTCCATTTTGATAACCCGGATTTTCATTTGGAAGACCCTTATTTGTGGTATGAAGATGGGAAGTTCCGGCTGCTGATTAAAGACGACTTTAAAAATGAAAGCGGAGGGATATGCGGAGAGTGGGGAGCCGGGCTTTATGGAGAAAGCGATGATTGTGTCCATTGGGAATTTGCCCGGGAGCCCAAGGCCTATAGCAGGACGGTTGAGTGGGATGATGGAAGTGTGACAACACAGTGTAATCTGGAACGCCCGTTTTTGCTTTTGGAAGATGGAAAACCCACCCACCTGTATTTGGCAACCGGAAACGGCGATAAACCATATTCCTTTACCCATACCTGGAACATGGTAATTCCGCTGCGCCCATAAAACGGGCAGGCAAAGCCGTATGATACATGGAAAATATATGAACGAAAAGAGGGAGGCTTATTCATGAAAATCAGTGATGTGGCAGCAATTCTCGAGGCCCAGGTGTTAGTGGAAGGAGACATGGATACCGAGGTGAAAACCGCCTGCGGGAGCGACATGATGAGCGATGTGCTGGCGTTTGTCAAAGACCAGTCCGTGTTGCTGACAGGGCTTATGAATCCGCAGGTAGTGCGTACGGCAGAAATGATGGATATGCACTGTATCATTTTTGTCCGGGGAAAAATGCCGGACGCCACGGTGCTTAATTTGGCAGAGCAGCGGGATATGACAGTGCTGCAAACCCGGTACAGAATGTTTACGGCCTGCGGAAAGCTGTATGACGCAGGGCTGCGGGGAGGATGTGAAAAGGAATGAGCGGGCTTTCACTAAAATATGAGGTGCCGGGAGATGACTTTACCCGGGCCGGGGAAGCTTCCAGCGATGTAAAACGGAAGCTGAAAAAGCTGGGCTATGATTCGGACGCCATCCGTCGGGTAGCCATTGCCATGTATGAAGGGGAAATCAACATGGTCATCCATGCCGGAGGCGGGGTGGCGCTGGTGAACATTGCCCCTCAGCGGGTGGACATTGAATTGATTGACCATGGGCCTGGCATTGCCGATGTGGAAAAAGCCATGCAGGCAGGCTATTCCACCGCTCCTGACCAGGTTCGCTCTTTGGGATTTGGAGCTGGAATGGGGCTTCCCAATATGAAAAAATATACCGATGAGATGACCATTGAAACGGAAGTGGGGAAAGGCACGACTCTGAAAATGACGGTGCTGGTTCATCCAAAGCAGTGATTGGAGGCGAGGAGTTGGAGCGTTTTTTTCACTCAGTAACCTTGGATAAAGAAAAATGTGTGGGCTGTACCAACTGTATCAAACGATGTCCCACCGAGGCAATCCGTGTGCGGGACGGGAAGGCGCAGATTATCTCCGAGCGGTGCATTGACTGTGGGGAATGTATCCGGGTGTGTCCTCACCACGCCAAAAAGACCCGGTTTGACCATATGGAGCGCTTGAAAGAATTTGAATATTCCATTGCTCTGCCGGCGCCGGCTTTATATGGCCAGTTTAACAATTTGGATGATATTGATTTTGTACTTACAGGGCTGAAGGCTTTGGGGTTTGATGAGGTTTTTGAAGTGTCCCGGGCAGCAGAGCTGGTTTCGGAGGCAACCCGCCGCTTGATGGCTGACGACTCTTTGCCAAGGCCGGTGATTAGCTCGGCGTGTCCGGCAGTTGTCCGGCTGATTCGGGTGCGTTTCCCCGATTTGTGCCCACATGTGCTGCCTCTTCGTTCGCCGATGGAGACGGCGGCAGGGTTTGCGAAAACGGAGGCTGCCAAAAAAACAGGGCTTCCCATGGAAAAAATCGGCTGCTTTTTCATCACGCCCTGCCCGGCCAAGGTGACGGACATCAAGCAGCCCATTGGGGTGGAAAAATCCATGGTGGACGGTGCCATTGCCATCAGCGAGATTTTCCCTACACTTTCTTCCAAAATGGATAAGCTGGTTCAGATTGAGCCGATTTCGGAATCGGGCATTATCGGTGTCAGCTGGGCTTCCAGCGGCGGAGAGGCCGCCGCGCTTCTTAACGACAAATATTTGGCCGCAGATGGCATTGAAAATGTCATCCGTGTGCTGGAAGAGCTGGAAGACGAACGGATTCGTGAATTGGATTTTATTGAGCTTAACGCCTGCTCCGGCGGCTGTGTGGGCGGCGTACTGTGTGTCGAAAATGCCTATGTGGCAAAAGCCAGACTGCAAAGGCTGCGCAAATATCTGCCGGTATCGAAAAACCACTTGCGGGAGGAAATCCCCAAGGGCATGAACTGGCAGGAAACATTGGAATTTTCACCGGTGCTCACCCTTTCGGAAGATTTGGGAGAGGCCATGCAGATGATGATGGATATCGACGAAATTTGCCAGAAGTTCCCGAGCTTGGACTGCGGCGCCTGTGGAGCACCTTCGTGCCATGCCCTGGCAGAGGATGTGGTGAAGGGAGTTGCCAAAGAAAGCGACTGTGTGTTTGTGCTGCGGGAGGAAATCCAGCAGATGGCGGACATTTTTCAAAATATTTCTGGAAAAGGGAAGTCCCATTAAAAAGCTTCCAAAATCGATGATATGAATTCATAAATAAGGGAAAGGGAGTGATTCCATGACGGTTCAAAATCTGGTGGATAGGCTGTCGCTCAAGGTGCTGGCCGGGGAGGAGGATTTGGAGCGGGAAATCCTTGGCTGCTATGCCGGAGACCTTCTCAGCTGGGTAATGGCCAGAGCACAAAGCGGGGATGTGTGGCTGACGGTAATGGGAAATATCAACGCGGTAGCGGTGGCTTCCCTGACAGACTGCGCCTGCATTGTTTTGACGGAATCGGCTGCTTTGGATGAGGATGCCAAAAAGCGTGCGGATATGCAGGGGATTCCCATTCTCATCACAGAAAAGAATACTTATGAAATGGCAGTGGCGATTTCCCGGCTGCTGCCTGAGGCGATGCAATGAAGCTGCGGTATGATTTGCATTTGCATTCGTGCCTTTCCCCCTGTGGAGATGTGGATATGACGCCCAACAACATTGTGGGTATGGCAAAACTGCTGGGGTATGAAATCATTGCCCTCACTGACCACAACAGCTGCCTGAACACCCCGGCTGCCGTGAAAGCAGGGGAAAAGCTGGGGATTACCGTTGTGCCGGGAATGGAGCTTTGTACCCGGGAGGAAGCCCATGTGGTGTGCCTGTTCCCCACAGTGGAGGCGGCATTGGACTTTGGAAAGCTAATCCACGAAAAATCCCCCCATATCCTTAACCGGCCGGAAATTTTTGGAGAGCAGCTTGTGCTGGACGAGGAAGACCGGATAGTTGGCAAAGAGGAAAAGCTGCTGATTGCAGCGGCAGATGTGGGGATATATGAAGTGCTGCCTTTGGCAAGAAGCTATGGTGGAACAGCGTTTCCTGCCCATGTGGATAAAGACTCTTACAGTATTACAGCCAGCTTGGGAGAAATTCCGCTTGAAATTGGGTTTACCTGTGCGGAGCTGAGTCCTCGGGCAGACAGGGAAAAGGTGATGAAGATGTATCCCGCACTTACTTCCCTCCGGCTTTTGCAGGACAGCGACTCGCATTATCTGGAAAATATGCTGGATGCTGGACCGGTTTTAGAATTGGAAGAAAATACGGCAAAGTGCCTGGTGGCAACACTGGATAGAAAAAATGAATAGAATTCTTTGGCTTTTCATCTTTAATTTCTGTTCAAAAAAATGTTACAAAAAATGTCGGATAAGATACAACTACGATACATTTTTGTGGTATACTGTCTGGGTATGACACGGTTCGCCTGTAATGTATCCGCGGTTTTGTGGATGGCGTACCTTAAAACAGATTTTGAAAAAGGATGTGAGCGCCTGTGCCACAAAATCAGGAATTTGAAGATATTTATAGTAATTCCTCAGAAAATCAAAAAATTCATGGTAAGAAAAAAAAGTCCCGCTGGAAAAAAATACTTGTCGCCGTGATTTCGGTTTTATTAGTGTTGACTGGCGGGCTTTTTTGTCTGGCCTGGTATTTTCTAGGTGATTTGAATATTGATACCGAGTTTCCAAAATCGGACAGCGAGCTTGGGGTTGTCAGTAAAGAAGAGCAAGACGATTCCATTACCAATATCGCACTGTATGGAATTGATTCCCGTACCCATGATGGCCAGGGCCATGCAGATGCTACCATGATTCTTTCTGTGGATAAAAAACATAACAAGCTCAAGCTGATTTCAATCTTACGTGATACACAGGTAGAAATTGAAGGCTACGGAAAAGCAAAAATTACTACCGCCTACTGGTGGGGTAGCATATATGATTATCCCGGAGGTGGGCCTGCGCTGGCCATTAAAACGCTTAACCAGAATTTTAATCTCAATGTGCGTGATTATGTCCGTGTGAATTTTGACCAGCTAGCCGATGTGGTCGATGCAGTCGGCGGTGTGGAAATCGATGTAACGCAGGAAGAACTGGAAGAAATCAATTTCCATATGCATGGTATCGACATTTATGACAAGGATTTGACACAAACCGGGCTGGTAACGCTCAATGGTGACCAGGCGGTTTCTTATGCCAGAATTCGGAATATCGGTACGGACATGGCCCGGGCAGACCGTCAGCAGGAGGTGCTGATGGCGATTCTGGACAGAGTGGAGAGCATGGGGGTGGCGGAATATCCCAGTGTGATTAAGCAGCTGGCGCCTCTTGTTACCACTTCGCTGGATTATGGCGAGATGCTTTCTCTGGCAAGTATTCTGGTTAATAACCCTGAAATAGAGACCTATACCATTCCCGGAGAGGAAGAAAACGCCTGGGGCGGTAAAGACGATGGCGTATGGGTGTGGAAATATGATTTGGAAGCTGCCGGCGAGCATATCCACCGTATTATTTATGAGACAGACGGGGAGGAATCTTCCTCTCAGAGTACAGAATGATTCTGTGAAAAAAGCTGTGCCCAGCCACTGCATCGGTATTGGGATGGATGCTTTCGGGGCTGGTTTGGCAATTTAAAAATTCACTTTTTTTATTATGGGAGCGCAGCAATCAGACTCTGAATCTGCGCTCCCAATTTTATGTAGGAATATGGAGGAAATAGGGGTTGGTTTTGATTCTGATTATGGGGCTGTTTCTCTGCTTTATAGGGTTATTTTTGCTTTTTACATATGGAAGAATGATTCAAAAGGGAGAACCAGTCACAGGGGAAATCTGCGAGATTGATGACGGGAGCTTTTCCATGAAAGGAGGAACCTTTTATGGGATTTGGGTGCAATATAAGAGACAGGGCGAAACGGTGAAAGTTCCTACTGTACACGGATTTGTCGTCACTTTGTTTTGGAAAAAGAGAAAACTTTTAAGGCTGCGAAAAAAGTATTTAGGGAAACAGGTACAGGGATACCTGAAAGCAGGGAAACATCCTAAAGTTATTTTACGAAAATTTATGTGGAAAAATATCTGTCAGAGTTTGTTTTCACTGCTTTTGGGAGGAATTATGATTTTAGCTGTCATTTTCGTATAATGGAGCCAAATTTGGTATCGCTTTTTTAGAAGAAACCGCGTATAATGTTTATAAACAGGCAACATAGGAAAATTAGCCGGCAGAATAAAACCGCCGGATAAGGAGGATACTTATGAAGCATGAACCTATTTTGGTAGTTATGGCCGCAGGCATGGGAAGCCGGTATGGTGGAATGAAACAAATTGATTCGGTTGGCAAAAATGGGGAAATCATTATTGATTACTCGCTTTTTGATGCTATGCGTGCCGGATTTCGGCGGGTTATTTTTATTATTCAGAAGAAGAGTGAAAAAGATTTCCGGGAGATAATCGGCGATAAAATCAGTCGTTATATGGAAGTACAATATGCATTTCAGGATTTGGATGATTTGCCAGAAGGCTTTGCCCTGCCGGAAGGCCGCATAAAGCCTTGGGGAACAGGTCATGCTGTGCTTTCCTGCCGGAATTTGATTGATGCTCCCTTTGCTGTGATTAATGCGGATGATTTTTATGGGCGGGAAGGTTTTGCCAAAATCTATCAGTTCCTCAGCAGTTTGGAAGAGGGGGATACCTCTCATTTCGCCATGGTGGGATACATTCTCAAAAACACGCTGACCGACAACGGCTGTGTTTCCCGAGGGGTATGCTCTTTGCAGGGCCACCGCTTGTGTGGTATTACCGAGCGCACACGGATTGAAAGAGATGGGGATGGTGCTCACTACAGTGAGGATGACGGAAAAACCTGGACGCCGCTCGATGCAGAAAGTACGGTTTCCATGAACTTGTGGGGCTTTCCCGCATCGATTTTACAAGAGATGGAAAGCCGTTTCCGCGTGTTTTTAGAAAAGGCCATAAACGAAAACCCGCTCAAAGCGGAATATTATCTGCCAAGCGTTGTGAATGAATTGCTGGCTGAAAACAAGGCCACGGTAGAAGTGCTTACTTCCCGCGATAAATGGTATGGCGTGACCTATCGGGAAGATAAGCCGGTGGTACAGGCAGCGCTGCAGAAGATGGTAGAGGAAGGCGTATATCCGCAGCCGTTGTTTGATTGATTTTGATTTTGTAAAAGCTTTAAAAATGAAAAACAGGAAGCAGACCGTAAAAAGGCTTGCTTCCTGTTTTTATATTTTAGTCCAGCTTTTGAATTTGGCGGAAGATTTCCTGCATCCGTACGTCAATGTCAGCAATAGAGCGGGCACTTTCCAGCATGGCCTCGCAAATTTCCGGCGGGATTTTTTTCTCGGATTTGTATCGTAAATCGTGCTCCAGACTGGCCCAGAAATCCATGGCCACCGTGCGGATTTGCACCTCTACCGTGACGTGCTCGGTGTGCTCAGAAAGAAAAACCGGAATGCTCAAATCCAAATGCAGGCTTCGATAGCCGTTATAGTTGGGATGCTTGATATAGTCCTGAACCTTGACAAGCTCAATATCCGACTGCCGCAGCAGCATATCCGCCACATCATACACATCGTCAATATAGCAGCACACCACCCGGATACCGGCAATATCATTCAAATTCTTTTTAGCGGATTCAACGCTGATTTCGCAGCCCTTTTTTTTGAGCTTTTTCAAAATGCTGGGGGAGGATTTCAAACGGCTTTCCACATGATGGATGGGATTGCGTGCAAAGCGGACGTTAAATTCTTCATTCAGGATTTCCAGTTTGGTTTGGATTTCCTTAATGGCGGCCTTGTAAATATGCTGTAATTCTAAAAATTCCTGAAGACTGTTAAACAGTTCGTCAGCCGCCCCTGCCAAAAGGGCGTCATGTTCAGAAATACGGGATTCCATAGCTCATGTCCTTTCTGTAAAACGTCACAACAAAAGGCTTTCATATTTCTATAATAACAGACAAAGTGTAAAATGTACAGGAAATCTCTGTCGAAAGAGTGTGGATTTTCTTTTTTTAAAAACGGACAGCCCTTCACACAATTTTAAGAGTGTACATAGAATGTGCAGGGGCTATTTTGCCCTCCACTTATGCTACAGATGCAAAAAGGAGCGATGCACATGAATATTTATCGGCCATCCGACCCCTGCAAGCAAAACTGCGGGCGAGGCTGTCAGTGCCATCCTGAGCCATCTCCTTGCTGCTGTTGCCCAGGACCAACTGGTCCTCAAGGCCCCCGCGGCCCTATGGGCCCCACCGGTCCCCAAGGTATACAGGGAATACAAGGAATTGAAGGCCCAACTGGTTCTACGGGCGCAACGGGAGCTACCGGTCCAACTGGTCCAACTGGCCCCACAGGTGCAACGGGAGCTACCGGCCCGAGTGGTCCAACTGGCCCCACGGGCGCGACTGGAGCCACCGGCCCAACTGGTCCAACTGGCCCCACCGGTGCAACGGGAGCCACTGGCCCGAGTGGTCAAGATGGTACCGCCGCCACTGTGAAAGTAGGGACTGTAACAACTGGCAATCCGGGAACCCAGGCAGCTGTCACCAATTCTGGCAGCGAACAGGCAGCGGTATTTGATTTTGTCATTCCACAAGGTCCGACCGGCCCCACAGGCGCAACCGGAGCCACCGGCCCGAGTGGTCCAACTGGTCCCACGGGCGCAACGGGAGCCACTGGCCCCACAGGCGCAACAGGAGCTACTGGCCCGAGTGGTCCGACTGGTCCCACAGGTGCAACAGGAGCCACTGGTCCCAGCGGTCCAACCGGCCCCACAGGTGCAACGGGAGCTACCGGCCCGAGTGGTCCAACTGGCCCCACGG
>DYBQ01000010.1:24896-53020 GCA_019418545.1 Clostridiales bacterium
CCACCGGCCCAACTGGTCCAACTGGCCCCACCGGTGCAACGGGAGCCACTGGCCCCAGCGGTCCGACCGGCTCCACAGGTGCAACCGGAGCTACCGGTCCAACTGGTCCAACCGGCCCCACAGGTGCAACCGGAGCCACCGGCCCAACTGGCCCAAGTGGTCAAGATGGTACCGCCGCGACTGTGAAAGTGGGAACTGTAACAACCGGAAATCCGGGAACCCAGGCAGCTGTCACCAATTCTGGCAGCGAACAGGCAGCGGTATTTGATTTTGTCATTCCGCAGGGACAAACTGGAAGTACGGCTCCTGTAGAGCTTTTGTCATCCTATTCAACAGCTCCCCAGACCGGAACATCTGGAAATCCACTGATTTTTGACCGCAATTCAGCCACCTACGGCTCGGATATTTCACACACTAACGGCACGGGTACCTTTACTATTCAGCAGCCCGGCGTCTATCTGGCGAATTTTAACGGTGCATTAAGTCCTTCTGCTGAAACGGATTTCCCTGTTAATTTGGGAGTATCGCTGACGCAGGATGGAAGCAGTGTTCCTGGTGCTGCTTCTCAGCACACATTCCAATCGGGCTCGGAAACGGCAACAGTATCCTTTACTTCGCCTGTTACGGTTTCCTCCGCACCATCTACTCTCGAAGTTATTGGCACAGGTGGTTCCTACACTTATGGTACTACGTCGCTGACTCTTCAGCGTTTAGGAGATATTCCCACAACGTAAGGAGAAAGTCGTTTCGGCGGTGGCGGAGAGGGTTTTCCTCTCCGCTATACATGAAATATAGGGATAGGGAGGCGCAATATGGTAACAATCAGCCTGTGCATGATTGTAAAAAACGAGGAAGAGGTCTTATCCCGGTGTTTGGACTCTATACAGGGGATAGCGGAGGAAATTATCATTGTAGACACGGGCAGTGTAGACAATACGGTGAAAATTGCCCGGAAATATACGGAGCATGTGCTGTTTTTCCCGTGGCAGAATGATTTTTCCGCTGCCAGAAATGCGTCTTTTGACGCCGCTCACATGGACTATTGTATGTGGCTGGATGCAGATGATGTTTTGGAAGGAGAAAACCGGGAAAAATTGATTCAATTGAAAAAAAGCTTGTCCCCAGATACCGATATAGTCATGCTTCCCTATCATGGAGGATTTGACGATTCAGGGAGACCCACACTAACCTATTATCGGGAAAGACTCATCCGGCGGGAAAAAAATTTCCGGTGGGAAGGAATGGTTCACGAATGCATTACGCCTCGTGGGAAAATTGTTTATGGAGATGCAGCGATTTCCCACAGAAAAAACCGTCCCAGTGATGGAGACCGAAACCTTAGAATCTATCAAAAGAAAATTACCTCGGGAGAGATGCTGTGCCCCCGGGACCAGTTTTATTATGGAAGAGAATTGATGTATCATGGCTTCTGGCAGGAAGCCAGTGAGACTTTGAAAAAATTTGTGGATTCCGGGAAAGGCTGGGGGGAAAACTGTATTGAAGCCCTGCGGAATATGGCGTGGTGCCAAAAACAGGCAGGGCAGCGAAAGAAAGCGTTGCAGGCGCTTTTGCAGGCATTGGAATTCGGCGCGCCCCGGGCAGAGCTGTGCTGCGACTTGGGTGACTGGTTCCGGGAAGAAAAGCGGTATGAAACCGCTGTTTTCTGGTATCAGTGCGCTGCAGGGCAAAAAATGCAGCCCCAAACCGGTGGCTTTGTTGTGCCGGATTGTTATGGTTATCTTCCGTGGCTGCAGATGAGCCTTTGCTGGTATTATCTTGGCAATCTGAAACAAGCTGCATACTGCAATGAAAAGGCGCTTGCCTTTCATCCCGGGGATTCTATATGTATTAGAAATCAAAATTTTTATAACAATGCTATGGAAAATGAAAGGCAGGGAAGGGAAGTGTAAACAAAATTGTATTCTTCGTAACAGGATTGTAAATTGCCGTTTTAGCAGGAAAGAGATATAATGAAAGACGCTGCAGGAAAGGAGTGGATTTTGATATGACAGATACCGTATGCGCGGTGGTGGTGGCTGCTGGAAGCTCTTCCCGTATGGGCGGAGATGTGCCCAAACAGCTAATGGAGCTGTGCGGCAAACCGGTGCTGGCTCACACCCTGTTGGCATTTGAAAAAACGCCCGAAGTGGAAACGGTTGTGGTAGTGTGCCGGGAAGAGGATATGGGCCGGGTACAAGAAATCACAAAAGGTTTTTCAAAAATAAAAGCTCTGGTGCCCGGCGGGAAAACCCGTCAGGCATCGGTGGCTGCTGGTGTGGAGGCTGCCGGGGAATGCGGATTTGTGGCCATTCATGACGGAGCCCGTCCGCTGATTACGCCGGAAGAAATTGGGCGTGTGATTGCAGATGCCAAAATTTGGGGCGCATCAACGCTGGCTGCACCGGTAACGGATACCATTAAAACGGCCGGGAAGCAGGAAGTGGTGGAAGAAACCCTGGACAGAAGCATGCTTCGGGCGGTGCAGACCCCACAGGTTTTTGACAAAAATGAGTATATTCGGGCCATGGAAGCAGCAAGGGCAGCAGGAAAAGACTTTACCGATGATTGTCAGCTGATGGAATTTTCGGGAAAACCGGTACACCTCTGTCCCGGAAAGCGGAGCAACTTAAAACTGACGACTCCTGAGGATTTTCTCTTTGCACAAGGAATTCTCCGGGAGCGGGAAGAAAGGACGAGCAGCATGCGGATTGGACATGGATATGATGTACACCGGCTGACAGAAGGCCGAAAGCTGATTTTGGGCGGAGTAGAAATCCCGTGGGAAAAGGGGTTGCTTGGCCATTCGGACGCGGATGTGCTGGCGCATGCCATAGCGGACGCCCTGCTGGGAGCGGCAGCACTGGGGGATATTGGAAAACTGTTTCCGGACAATGACCCTGCCTATAAAGGGGCAGACAGCCTGAAGCTGTTGGCGGAAGTATGCCGTCGGGTACGGGAAGCCGGTTATGAGATAGAAAACATAGATGCTACTATTTTGGCGCAGGCGCCTAAATTGCGTCCCTACATTGATAAAATGCGGGAAAATCTGGCGGCTGCCTGCGGGATTTCTTTTGGACAGGTAAGCGTAAAGGCAACCACTGAAGAGGGCTTGGGCTTTACTGGGACAAGCCAGGGGATGGCGGCTCATAGCGTGTGCCTTTTGCGCTGAGGAAAAAATGGACAAATCTGCCTGAGACTGCATATTCTGGAAAGCGGGGGCTTTGCTCCGCCAGTTTTCAGAGAGGTGGTCTTTTGGATGGAAAAACCTGTAATACAGGTCAGTTCTGTCACATACGCCATGAAGGGTCGTGACATTTTATTCCGTCACGGCATCCGGGCTTATGTGGAGCGCAGTACCCGTTCCAGTAAAGCCGGTTGTGGATACAGCCTGTATGTGCCGGAAAAGACCGATGAGGCGGAAGAAATCCTCCGCCGGGAAAACTTTAAAATTCTTGGCAGGCGCGAAAGGTCGGAGCTGCGATGATTTATCTGGACAATGCGGCAACGACTTTTCCAAAACCTGTTTCCGTAAAAAGGGCTGTTGAGCAGGCTATGGCCCGTTTGGGGGCAAACCCCGGACGGGGAGGCTATGCTATGAGTATGGCTGCCGCAAAAGAAGTGTATCAGTGCCGAGTGGAAGTCAACGAGTTTTTCCATGGGCCAGGGCCCGAAAACGTGGTTTTCCCGCTCAACTGTACCCAGGCGTTAAATCTGGTGCTCAAAGGATGGCTGCGTCCCGGGGACCATGTGGTGGTTTCGGATTTGGAGCACAATGCCGTCATGCGCCCACTGCAGGCGCTTTCAGAAAAAGGCGTCACATGGACAAAGGCTCACGTTATCCCTGGAGATAACGATGCAACGGTAGACGCTTTCCGAAAAGCCCTGACCGGAAAAACCCGGCTGATTGTTTGTACCCATGCTTCCAATGTGTGGGGGTTCCGGCTGCCGGTGGAGCGCATTGGCGCCATGGCCCGGGAATATGGGATTCCGGTAGCGCTGGACTGTGCCCAGAGTGCCGGCGTGCTTCCCATTGATATGGAGGATATGGGGGTGGATTTCCTGTGTGCGGCCGGCCACAAGGGATTATATGGCCCTATGGGCACAGGCATCCTCATAGCAGCGCAGGGAAGCCGTCTTTCCACAATTTTAGAAGGTGGGACAGGGAACGAATCTCGAAACCTTTCCCAGCCGGCAGAAATGCCCGAACACCTGGAAAGCGGTACGGTAATGTCCCGGGAATTGCCGGGCTTCGTGCTGGTATCCGGTTTGTCCGGCAGCAGGGAGAAGGGCTTTACCGGCGGGAAATTGGCTATGTGCAGGCGTTATATGACCATCTTTCAAAAATCCCGGAAGTCATTTTGTACACTCCCAGACCAGAGTATGGCCGGTTTGTCCCTCTCCTTTCGTGCAATGTGAAAGGGTTCTCCAGTGAGGAGACAGCTTCAGAACTGGCAAAATGGGGGATTGCTGTCCGGGCAGGGCTGCACTGTGCGCCTGCTGCTCATGAAGCCATGGGAACTCTGGAAACAGGGGCTGTACGGATGGCACCATCTGCTTTTAGCAATATTGCTGAAATTTCAGGGGTGGTCAATGGGTTTTTGAAAATGATTCATAGAAAATTTGCAAAATGATTGAATCTGTAACCAGATATGGTAGAATAAAAGAGAGAGTATAGATAGGAAAAATATGAGTGCTGATAATCGGCGTGGAGAAGAAAAGAGCAAGAAAAGATTTTGATATAAAAAGCGGGAAGGGTGAAAAGTAATGGAGGTCGTTCAGCAATTTTGGGAATTGTTTGTGGATTTGGTACGCCAGTTTAAAGCCAAGGACGTACTGGATGTGCTGGCGGTTGCCTTTATTATTTACAGCGGAATCAAACTGGTGCGGGAATCCCGGGCAGAGCAGCTGGTAAAGGGATTACTGCTGGTAGTGGTAGTATTTGCTGTTTCCAACTATTTGGATTTGCTCATGATGAAAGAACTCTTGAATATGTTTTTCCAGTTTACCATGGTGGCGCTCCTGGTGGTTTTCCAGCCGGAACTTCGCCGGGCACTGGAGCAGATGGGACGCAATGGTGTGAGTAAACCACTTTCGCTGGCCTCAACGCCAAAAGATACGGAAACAGAGCTGCAAAATCAGCGCCGGGGAATTAACGCAGTAGCCGATGCCTGTATGACACTTCAAAAGCAAAAAATGGGCGCGCTGATTGTGTTTGAAAGAAAAACCAAATTGAAAGAAATTGTGGATACCGGTACCATTGTGAATGCAGAGCCTACAGCGGCAATTATCGGGAATATCTTTTTTAATAAGGCGCCCCTGCATGATGGGGCTATGGTGATGCGGGACGGTATGGTATATGCAGCCGGATGTATTTTGCCGCTAACCAAAAATGACAGCATCAGCATTGATTTGGGAACCCGGCACCGGGCAGCCATTGGTATGAGTGAAAATTCCGATGCAGTCGTGGTGGTGGTTTCGGAAGAAACAGGACAGATTTCCATTGCTGTCAATGGAATTTTAACCCGGAATTATACAAGGGAAACACTGGTAAACGCATTGGAAACCATGACCCTTCCTGAGACTGTGGGAGATAAGAAGTCAGGATTTTTCAGCGTCAGGAGGAGGGGGAAAAAAGAATGAAATTTTTGTTTTGGAAAAAAAGTGGGACAAATGAGGAAGAGAGTAAGGAGAAGAAACGCCTGAATATCTCGGATTTGTTTTATAATAATCACTTTGTCATGATTTTTTCCCTGGTTGCGGCATTGGTTTTGTGGTTTATTATGTCGATGACCAACACCACAGAACGTCCAAGAGAAGTGGGGGATGTCCCCATCAGTGTGGAGCTTTCTACAGCTGCTCAGGAGGAAAACCTGAAAATCTTTGAGCAATCTGCAGATACAGCAACGGTATCAGTTTCGGGAAACAGTGTCATTGTGAATCGATTGCAGGGCAGTGATATGAAGGCAAAAGCAACTTTGTCTTCCGCTACCCTTTCTTCCACAGGACTTACGGAATATACCCTTACGTTAACTCCCGAAAAAGTGACGAATGAATTATCTGACTATACGCTGGTATCGGTAAATCCCCGTGAAGTTACAGTATGGGTAGACCAGTATCAGGAAAAAGTATTTCCCGTTGAAAGCAATCTGCAATATGGACGTGATGACCAGTATTATTATAACACCCCCACTCTTTCTTCCGATTCTGTAACAGTTTCCGGCCCGGCCAGTTCTGTGAAAAAAGTGGATAAGGTAGTAGCCAGTTATTCTACGGACGAAGTGTTAACTTCTACCAAGGTTTTTCAATGTGAGCTGACTGCTTACGATGTCAATGGAGAAAAAATCGAAGATAAATATTTGGAATTTAGTACGCAAACTGTGGACGTTACTGTGTCGGTTTTTCCACGGCAAGAAGTGGAATTAACACCTACCGGTATTAATATGCCCACAAGCTTTTCGCAGTCTCGGATGACAGTAACACCTGAATCAATTGTAGTGGCAGGACCAGAGGATGTGTTGAAAAACATGACCTCGATTACTTTGGACCCAGTCGATTTTTCTGCAGTCAACCTTGCTAACACGAAATTCCCGATTACTCTTTCCCTCCCTACAGGGTTTAAAAATATCAGTAATAGTTGGAATGTGGAAGTAGATATTGATTTGGATGGTTATGAAGAAAAGGATGTGCAGCTGCTGTCCAAGAATATTACCATAAAGAATCCTGGAGCTGACCAGACAGCAAAAGTACAAACCGATTTGCTGACCATTCACGCTGTAGGGCCTGAAGCACAAATATCTGCCCTAAGTTCGGATGATGTATATGGTACCATTGACATGACTGGACAGAGCGATGTGTCGGGGATTGTAGAGCTGCCAGTTACGGTTGGCTTTACAGATGCCAATGGCTGTTGGGCCTATGGGAAGTATACTGTGAGTGTATCGGTGAGTAAAAAATAATTTGGCGTTTGTGCGAATTTTTGATTTTTGCAAAGTTAAATAGAAAAACAGGTATTTGGGAAACCGGTTTAAAAGGCCGGTTTCCTTCTTTTTTCCACAGGAAATCAGCGTGGAAAAGGGGAAAAACGGTGAAAAATTCCTGTAAAGACTGTCGTTTCCTATTGAATTGGGAAAATGAAAATGGTACAATATGAAAAATATGCCGGTTACATCCGGTGCGGGAAGAGCGGTGTCATCTTTGCAGGTTAAAAATTGGAATGTTCGCCCATTACAAAAAGAAAATGCTGCCAGAATCGCGGAACAAACCGGGGTTCCTTTTTTCCTTGCCATGATGCTGGAAATCAGAGGCTTTCACACTGCAGAGAAGGTGACAGAGTTTTTGCAGGGAGGAAATTCCCTCTCCAATCCCTATCTTTTGCCGGATATGGAAAAGGCCGTTGCCCGGTTGCGCAGAGGAATTGATGATTTTGAGAAAATTGCTGTCTATGGCGATTATGATGCAGATGGGGTAACCGCTACCTCTATTCTTTTTTCCTATTTGCAAACTTGCGGCGCTGATGTCCTGTATTATATCCCCGAAAGGGAAGGGGAAGGATATGGGATGAATGTTTTGGCGGTAGAAAAGCTGGCACAGCAGGGGGTTCGGCTCATTGTCACAGTGGACAATGGAATTTCATCCCATCAGGAAGTGCTTCGAGCCAAAGAGTTGGGAATGGATGTGATTATTACCGACCATCACCGGCCGCAAAGCACATTGCCCGAGGCCGTGGCAGTGGTAGATGCGTGGCGGCTGGACAGCCGGTGTCCGTTTAAAGACTTTTCCGGGGTAGGCGTGGCGTTTCAGTTGATGATGGCACTGGAAATGGAGGATGGAGACCCTCAGAGTTTGCTGGATAATTATGCCGATTTGGTGGCAATTGGCACTATTGGAGATGTGGTGCCTCTAACGGGTGAAAACCGAAGTCTGGTAAAGGCGGGCCTGAGGCTTTTGCAAATGCCGGAAAGAGCAGGAATCCGCGCCTTGCTGCGTCATTCTTCTATGGAAGGAAAAAATTTGAATGCGGTGAATGTGGCGTTTTCTCTGGTCCCCCGCATCAATGCCACTGGCCGGATGGGGTCTTCGGAAAAGGCGGTTAGCCTTTTGATTAGTGAGGATGAAGAAGAAGCAGAAAGTTTGGCTGCCGATATTTGTGAAGATAATGAGAATCGCCGCCGGACTGAATTGGAGATTATGAAAAAAGTGGCTGCCCTGCTGGAAAAAGAGCCGGAAAGATTATATGACCGGATACTGGTGGTAGAAGGGGAAGGCTGGCATCATGGGGTTGTTGGAATTGTGGCAGCCCGGCTGACCGAGCATTTTGGAAAGCCCTGCATTGTGCTTTCGGTTTCGGAGGAGGAAACCAAAGGCTCCGGCCGGAGCATCGAAGGCTTTTCCCTGTTTGAGGCAGTGGATGCCTGCAGGACGCTTTTGAGCCGATATGGCGGCCATCCCATGGCAGCAGGCCTTTCCCTTCCCACGCAGAATGTGGAGGCGTTTCGGCGGGAAATTAACCGGTATGCAGCACAGCAGAAGGAAATGCCCATTCCCAACCTAACGCTGGACTGCCGTTTAAACCCGGCGGCGCTGCGGGTAGAGCTGCCGGAGCTTTTGGAAGAAATGGAGCCTTTTGGTGAGGGAAACCCATCACCGCTGTTTGGATTATATGGTGTGACGCTGAAGGAGATTTCTCCGGTTGGCGGAGGCAAGCATTTGCGTCTTGGCTTTGAAAAAGGCAGCGCATCAGTACATTGCATGAAGTTTTCCGTGGCGGCAGAGGAAATCCCCTATCGAATCGGGGATGTGATGGACTTGGCGGTATCGCTGGATGCCCGGGAATTCCGGGGAGAAAAAACTCTAAGTGTGGTTATTCGGGACTGGCGTCCATCTGATGCTGATTTTACCGTATTGCTGGTGCAGGAGCGGCTGTATGAAAAGCTTCGGCGCAATGAGCTTCTTTCCCAGGAAGAAAAAAAGAGCCTGCTGCCCCAGCGGGAGGATTTTGCAGGGGTCTATCGTTTTTTGCGGCAAAATGGCGGTTGGAATGGCCCTCTCATGTTTTTGTGGTATCGGATGAAACTTAGGTCACTCCATATGGGGCGGCTGCTGTTTTTATTGGATGTTATGGAGGAGCGGGGTCTGATTACCCGAAAAAAACAGGGTGACCGCATTTTGATAGAGCTTCGGCCGGTGCAGGGAAAGGTGGATTTAAACGCTTCGCCCCTGATGAGCCGTTTGGCAGAATAGCCGGCCATTGAAAACAAGGAGAATTTGAAGAAGGAGGGTGCCTGAGATGGCGGTAAAGCATGGACAAAGTTATGAGGAACTGCTGGAACTGATTCGCGACAGCGGCCGGGATTTTAATATGGAGCTGATAGACAAGGCCTATCAGCTGGCAAACGGAGCTCATGAGGGGCAGATGCGCCTTTCCGGCGAGCCGTACATCATCCATCCTCTGGCAGTCGCCTGCATTTTGGTCGAGCTGGGAATGGATTCCGAGTCGGTGGTGGGAGGCCTGCTGCATGATGTGGTGGAGGATACCCATTATACGCTGGAAGACATCAAGCGGCTTTTTGGAAAAGAGGTAGCCAATCTTATTGACGGTGTGACCAAGCTGGGCAAAATCCCCTATTCTTCCCGGGAAGAGCAGCAGGCGGAAAATATTCGGAAAATGCTCATTGCCATGTCGGAAGATATCCGGGTTATCATTATCAAATTG
Organism: Clostridiales bacterium; assembly: GCA_019418545.1. Taxonomy (GTDB): domain Bacteria; phylum Bacillota; class Clostridia; order Oscillospirales; family Acutalibacteraceae; genus Heritagella_A. The sequence continues at coordinate 34,609 of DYBQ01000010.1, forward strand.
GCAGACCGTTTGCACAATATGCGGACGCTGCAGTTTAAGCCGCCCCAAAAGCAGCGGGACACTGCACTGGAAAGCATGGAGGTGTATGCCCCCATTGCACACCGTTTGGGTATCCGGGCAGTAAAGGAAGAATTGGAAGACCTGTCCCTTCGATATCTGGACCCTGTTGCCTATCAGGAAATTGAAGACACGCTGGCCATGCAAAGCAAAGACCGCATTGCATTTATTGAGCGCACAAAAACAGAAATCCGTCAGCGGGTTTCTGAAATCATCCCCAATGTATATCTGGAAGGCCGGGTAAAAAGTATCAATGGCATTTTCCGAAAAATGTTCATTCAGGGCAAAAGCATGGATGAAATTTATGATGTCTATGCGGTACGGGTGATTGTGGACACGGTGACGGACTGTTACAATGTGCTGGGGCTCATCCATGATATGTTCCAGCCGATTCCTAACCGGTTTAAGGACTATATTTCCACTCCCAAGCCCAATATGTACCAGTCTTTGCACACTACAGTCCTCAGCGCCGACGGGATTCCCTTTGAAGTGCAGATTCGTACCTGGGAAATGCATTATACCGCTGAATACGGCATTGCTGCCCACTGGAAGTATAAGCTGGGCATGACTCGCAGCAGCTCGCTGGATGAGCGGCTGGTGTGGATTCGCCAGATGCTGGAGAATCAAAAAGAAAACGAGGACGCAACCGACATTGTAAGGGCCATTAAGAGCGACCTTGCCCCGGAAGAAGTATTTGTTTTTACACCCAAGGGGCAGGTTATCAGCCTTCCTGCCGGCTCTACGGTGATTGACTTTGCCTATGCAATTCACAGCGCAGTAGGAAACCGGATGGTGGGTGCCAAGGTAGATAAGCGCATTGTCCCCATTGATTATAAGGTGAAGACCGGTGAGATTATCGAAATCCTGACTACCAAGGAAGTAGGGCATGGCCCCAGCCGAGACTGGCTGAAAATCGTGAAGACCAGCGAAGCCAGGAACAAAATCCGTCAGTGGTTTAAAAAAGAGCGTCGGGAAGAAAATATCGTAGAGGGCCGTACCGAGCTGGAGCGGGAGTTCCGGCGGAACAATATTGAGCTTACCGATGAACTGCTGCAAGGCCTGATGGATACTGTGGGTAAGCGCAACAGCTGTGCGACGCTGGATGATTTGTATGCAGCGATTGGATATGGCGGCATTCAGCTTTGGAAAGTGATGCCCCGGATTCGGGAAGAATATAATAAAGCCCGAAAGGCGGCACAGGCTGCTCAGGAAGCGGCTCAGAACCTGCATCCACAGCCTGCCGTGCAGCAGCAGCCCAAGAGTAAAACGGCTGCCTCCGGTGTTTTGGTGGAAGGGGTGGACAACTGCCTCATCAAGTTTTCAAAATGCTGCAGCCCGCTGCCCGGGGACGATATTATCGGGTTTATTACCCGGGGCTTTGGCGTATCCATTCACAAGCGAAACTGCTCCAATGTCCCATCTAGGATTGAGGACGCCCCCGAGCCGGAGAGATGGGTGCGGGCGCACTGGGCAGGGGAAGTACGGGAGAAATTCCAGACAACCCTGGAAATTGTGGCAGAGGACAGGTCAGGGCTGCTTTTAGATGTGGCGCAGCAGTTTTCTGCAATGCATTTGTCCATCCACACGCTGAACTCCCGGGAGCTGAAAAACGGTTCGGCAGTCATCAATGCTACCTTTACTGTAAATGGTATGGAGCATCTGCAAACGGTGATAGACAGACTGCGGGCCATTAAAGGGGTTCATTCCGTAGAGCGCGCCTAATCAAAAGGGCTTTTTCAAAACAAAATGTGTCAGCCGCTGCAAGTTTGTTTGCGGCGGCTGTTTTTAATAGAAGCAAAAGGAAGATGAAAATGCTGACAGTTGAAACGATTCCCGGCGGCATGATGCCTACCAACTGCTTTGTGGCAAGGGATGAAAGCACTGGGATTTGTGTGGTGATTGACCCGGGCTTTTGGGATTCCCGGCTGGAAATGGCATTAGAAGGAAAAAAAGTACAGGCTATTTTGCTGACCCACGGCCATTTTGACCATATTCTGGGGGCTGGAGCCGTACAGAAAAAAACCGGCGCGCCGGTGTATCTATATGAAGAGGAAAAGGATTTCCCCGGTGACGGACAGCTGAATCTTTCGGCCATGATGGGGCTTTCCATTCAGCCTTTTTCGGTGGAAAAGCTGTTGAAGGACGGCGACACAATTCCGGTAGGCGAAAGCACTTTAAAGGTGCTGCATACCCCGGGGCACACGGCAGGCAGCTGCTGCTATCTGGGAGAAGAAGCTCTTTTTACAGGGGATACGCTGATGGCCGGTTCCATGGGGCGCACGGATTTTCCCACCGGAAGCTGGCAGCAGATTTCCGCCTCCCTTGAACGTTTGGCACAAATTTTTGGGGATAGGAAGGCGTATCCCGGGCACGGCCCCGCCACGACTTTGGAGCGGGAGCGGCGGCAGAATCCCTATATGAAAGGAACCGGCTATGATTTTATGGATTGAAGGCTATGACCGCCATTATGAAATGGAAAACCTGTGCCGTATCTTTTTCCCCTATCAGAAAATCGAGGTGCGTTTTGCCCACCCGGATGGAGAGAAAACCGAACAGGCACAGGCTTGGCTGCGGGTGAAAGAGCTTGCGGAAAAGGTGTGCTTTTTGGCTTGGGCCAGCATGAACGGGCAGGAAAAAAGCAGGGAAGAAGAGGCGCGCGAAACTGATTTTTCGGGGCTGATTGATTTTGAACGCAGACGGGAATATGAGCGCCATTTGGGTGTGCTGCTGTTTGGAATCCTGTCGGAGCTGTGCGGCTGCGAGCCAAAATGGGGCATCCTGACAGGCATCCATCCGGTAAAGCTTTTGCGCCAGCTGACGCAGCAGCAGGGGGAAGAAGCTGCTATGGACTTTTTCCGCCGGAAGCTGCTGGTTTCGCCGGAAAAAACCGAGCTTGCCCGCCGTACCATGACAGTACAAAAGCCGTTTTTGGAAGAGAACCGGCCGGAATCGTGCAGCCTGTATTTGTCCATCCCCTTTTGTCCCACCCGCTGTTCCTATTGCTCCTTTGTTTCCCAAACGGTGGAGCGCTCTGCCCGGCTCATCCCCGAATATGTGGAGCTGCTGTGCCGGGAAACTGCCTATACAGGCGAGATTGCCAAAGAGCTGGGGCTGCGGCTGGAATCGGTGTATATTGGCGGGGGAACCCCTACCACTTTGAATGGAGAACAGCTGACCCGGCTGATTCATACGGTGCAGGAAAACTGGGATTTATCAAACTGCCGGGAATTTACTGTGGAAGCAGGACGGCCGGATACCATTGACAGGGAAAAACTGACGGCACTGCGTCATTGCGGGATTAGCCGTATCAGCATCAATCCCCAAACGCTGAATAATCATGTATTGGAAGTGATTGGACGGCGCCATTCGGCAGAGCAAACCTTGGAAGCCTTTGCTTTGGCTCGTGAGCTGGGCTTTGACAATATCAACATGGATTTGATTGCCGGGCTGCCCGACGATACCCCCGAGAGCTTTGCCCGCACACTGGATGGGGTTCTGGCTTTGGAGCCGGAAAACATAACAGTTCATTCTCTGGCCCTCAAGCATTCGGCCCGGATGATTCAGCAGGAGGACGTGGAAAAGTTTCACAATGACGGAGCGGCGGCTGCCGCCATGCTGGAATATGCAGACAGCCGTTTGACAGGGGCAGGATTTTCCCCCTATTATCTCTATCGGCAGAGCCGCATGGTGGGAAATCTTGAAAATGTGGGCTGGGCAAAGCCCAGTACGGAATGCTATTATAATATTATTACCATGGACGAAACCCACACGGTATTAGCCTGCGGCGCTGGGGCTGTCTCCAAAATAAAAGACCCTGGCTCGGACTTTTTGCAGCGTATTTTTAATTTCAAGTATTCATATGAATATTGCAGCCGCAATGAGGAAATACTCGCACGGAAAAAAGAGGTGAAAACACTGTATGAGCAGTTTTGCAAATAGCTATTTTAAGTATGTCAACCATCTGGAGCAGATTAACGATGCCGCACTGACAGCCCCAAAGCAGATGATTGAGGAAGTGGAAGAAGCCTATCACAACAACCTGCACAACATTGCCCGCCAGGTAAAGCGTCATGGTACCTACCGGATTATCATGCTGTCAGGCCCAAGCAGCAGCGGGAAAACCACCACAGCCCATATGCTTCAGCGGGAGCTGTTGGAGCTGGGCATGGAGAGCACTATTGTTTCCATGGATAATTTTTATCTGGGGGCGAACCAGGCTCCTTTGCTGCCTGACGGCACCTATGACTATGAAGCCGTGGAAGCGCTGAACGTACCCAAGGCCAAAGAGTGCCTGAGTGATTTGCTGCAAAACGGCTGCTGCGATATGCCGGTGTTTGATTTTCAAATTCGCCGTCCCGCCGACTATACCCGCAGGCTGGAACTGAGGGACCATGCAGTGGTGATTATTGAAGGAATCCATGCGCTGAATCCAGTGTTTACCCAGCATCTGCCCAAGGAGCGGGTGATGAAGATTTATACCAGCGTGAAGCAGGGGATTAAAGATGCCAACGGCATGGTAATTTCCCCCATGGATTTGCGTCTGGTGCGCCGTCTGGTGCGGGATTACCATTTTCGGAATACCTCCCAGGAGCGCACCTTCTCCATGTGGCCCAATGTGGTGGCCGGGGAAAACAAGTATATCCGTCCTTACCGCCATTCCAGTGATATTACGGTGAATTCCATTCATATTTATGAGCCCTGTGTCCTGCGCAATCATGCCATTCCGCTTTTGCGGGCCATTGCCCCAGACAGCCCTTATTTTCAAAAAGCCAGGGAGCTGGAAGCCCGCCTGATGCGGTTTGAGCCGATTCCCGACAGTTTGGTGCCCGGTGATTCTATGCTGCGGGAATTTATGGGCGCAGATGTATGATTTTTATGATATTGCAGCTAGTTTTCTCGGTTTTTTCATAAATTGTTCACAGGAAGTTCCAGCGTGATTCTTGTTTTTTATAATAAAATGCTCTATAATAAGTGTGAGATTTCCCTACCCAATGAATGGGAGCTATTGTTTTTTATAAAAATGTGAACGTTAAAGGAGAATGCATGATGGGCCTTTTTGAAGATGTTGTTGTTAACGCAAAATCTGCCGCTGAGGTAGTCGGCAAAAAAGCCGGTCAGCTGGTGGATATTTCCAAGCTGCGCCTGAGCGCGGCAGACGTAAACCGGGAGATTTCCAGACGTTTGGAAGCCCTGGGCCGGATTGTTTATGATTCCCAAAAATCCGGGTATGACCCCACTGAAATGGTGAAGGAGAGTATTTCCTGTATTGACGAGCTGTATGAGCAGCTGGACGTAATCAGCAGCGAACTGGATGCAGCCCGGAACAAGGTGACCTGTCCCCAGTGCGGCAGCGTGAACCCGCAGGAATCCTTTTATTGCAGCCGCTGCGGCGCCAAGCTGGTAAAGGATGAGCCGGCAGACGAAGTACCTGCCGAGCCGGAAAAAGCCGCTCCGACAGAGGAAGTTCCCCCAGTGCCGGAAGAGACTCCTGCTGAGGAAGAGCCGAAAGACGAATAATGTGATAAAACAAAGCTGTGCCAGGCGATTTACTTGCCCGGCACAGTTTTTTTATGTATAGGCTGGAGTATAAACGCATATATTGAAGGGATTCCATTATGAAACGGATGTGGTTTCCCTTGAAAGAAATGGAAAAAGCCCAAAAGGGGATTTCCCACAGCTTTTTAAAAGGCGCAGCCGTATTGACAGCCGGAGTGCTGGCGGTAAAAGTAATGGGCGCAGTGTTTAAAATCCCTCTGAACTGGATTATCGGGGAGGACGGGATGGGCTATTTTACTACAGCATACAGCTTTTACAGCCCCATTTACAGCTTGGCAACAGCCGGGTTTCCCATAGCCATTTCCCGTATGGTGGCGGTTTGTCAGGCAAGGGGAAGGTATCGGGATATACGCCAAATCCACCGGGTATCCATCCCGGTTTTTCTGTTTATGGGAATCCTGGGATTTTTGGCTATGGTATTGGGGGCTGGGTGGTATGTGCGGGCCATGGGGAATGAAAGCGCACTGCCAGCCATGCTCACGCTGGCGCCAGCAATTTTGTTCAGCTGCTTGTCGGCCATCTATCGGGGGTATTATGAGGGCCTTCGGAACATGGTACCCACGGCTCTTTCGGAAATTTTGGAAGCATTGTGCCGGCTGGTACTGGGGCTGGGCGTGTCCGGGTGGATTCTCTATCGGGGGATGGAAACATACGGAATGTCCGGCAGGATTTTGGGAAAAGCTGTTTATGACCAGGCCGAGGCCCGGGCACAGCTTTTGCCATGGGCGGCAGCCGGAGCCATTGCGGGGGTAACGGCCGGGAGCGTGGTGAGCTTTTTGTTTTTACTCATCCGGCACCGGCTGCGGGGGGATGGTATCGGGAAGCGGGAGCTTTCTAAGTCGCCGCCGCCCAGAACGCCTTTTGGTACGGCGGTTATGCTGCTTAAAACGGCGGCGCCTATTGGTTTGGGAGCCGTGGCGGTGAATCTTTCGGGGCTGGTGGATGCAACGTTTTTACAGTCCCAGATTCGGGAAATCCTCTCCACACAGGGGATGGCGCTGGTTTCCCAATATCAGGGGATGATACCGGACTATAACCTGGCAAACCCCGAAACCATCCCAAATTTTTTGTTTGGCTGCTATGCCAACGCCCATACCCTCTTTATGCTCATCCCCGCTTTAACCCAGGCACTGGGAATCAGCGCCTTACCCAATGTGGCGGCAGCCTGGAGCTCAGGAAACCGGAATCGCCTGCAAAAAAGCGTGGAATCGGTGTTGTGCATGACAGCGGTGTGCAGCCTTCCGGCAGGAATCGGCATGGCGGTGCTGGCGGAGCCAATTGTTGGACTGTTATATGGAAGCCGGGCAGCAGCTCCAATTGTAGCAAGGCTTTTACCGCTGATGGCAGCCGCAGCGGTGTTTGCTTCTGTGAGCACGCCTTTGCAGAGCATGCTGCAGGCAGTGGGAAGAGCGGATATTCCGGTAAAGCTTTTGGGAGTGGGGCTGCTGGTGAAAACAGCCCTCACCTGCTGGCTGACAGGGATGCCTGAGTGGAATATTGCAGGAGCCGCTGTGGGGACGTTGGTTTGTTATTTGATAATTATGACAGGCGCTTTTATTTCCCTGCGTCGTGTTATAAAAGTAAAACTCCATATGGGAAAAATTCTGCTCCGTCCTTTGGCTGCTGCGGCTTTGTGCGGAGCGGGGGCATTTTTGGCTCAGCAGCTTGGCAATTCTTACTTTCCCGGGAGAAGATGGGTCGTGCTGATTTCCGTGGGCTGTGGAGCTGTTTTCTATGGCGCGGCTCTGTTTGGAATGGGGATTTTGAAAAAAGAGGATGCGGTTCGGGTTCCCGGCGGACAAAAAATTTTAAAAATACTTGAAAAAAGCAAGGGAATCGAGTAAAATAGAAGCGATTTCGCTTTTTGGACATTGAGATGCGGCAGAAAACCGGTAAGGAGGAAAAAATCATGAATTTTGAGAGAAAAGATTTTTATACTATGAATGACTTTTTGAAAATCGTGGAAATCCTCCGCTCTCCCGAGGGATGCCCCTGGGATAAGGCGCAGACTCATGAGAGTATCCGGGCCAATTTTATTGAGGAAACCTATGAGGCCATTGAAGCCATTGACACCCGAGATACCGCCCTCTTGCGGGAAGAGCTGGGAGATGTGCTGCTGCAGGTAGCCCTTCATGCCCAGATGGAAAAGGAGCAGGGCCATTTTTCCTTTGAAAATGTGGTGAATGAGGTGGCTCAAAAGCTGGTGTACCGGCACCCTCATGTATTTGGAGACGTGTCTGCCAGCAATGAGGAAGAAGCCCTGAAAAGCTGGGATGACGCGAAAAAGGCCAGCAAAGAGCAAAAAACCACAACCCAGGTATTGCAGAGTGTTTCCCGTGCGCTGCCGGCGTTGATTCGCAGCGAAAAAGTGCAGAAAAAAGCTGCCAAGGCAGGGTTTGACTGGCCGGATGTTCAGGGAGCCATGGAAAAGGTTTCGGAGGAGCTTTCTGAAGTTCGCAGTGCAGCGGCTTCGGGAAATCAGAAAGCCTGTATGGATGAAGTGGGGGATTTGCTGTTTGCCGCTGTGAATGTGGCTCGGTTCCTTCATGCGGAGCCCGAAGAGGCACTGACGCGTTCCTGTGATAAGTTTATCCGCCGTTTTCAAACAGTAGAAAATCTGGCAAACGAAAAGGGCGTGTGTATGGAAACTGCTTCTCTGGAAGTGCTGGATGCTTTGTGGGAGGAAGCAAAACGGGAAGAAAGAAAAGAGCAGGCCTGAGAGGAAGGCTCTTGACTGGATGAATTCTCAGGCACGGAAACTGGTTCCGGCGACCTGTGGAATATATTTAAACTATTTGGAGGCAAAAAAATGAACAAAACAGAATTGATTGCTGCTGTTGCAGAAAAGTCCGGTTTGTCCAAAAAAGATGCAGACAATGCCGTTAATGCTATGCTCGACGCTATCGTAGAGACCCTTTCCAAGGAAGAGAAGGTGCAGATTGTTGGCTTTGGTACCTTTGAGGTGCGCAGCCGCAGCGAGCGTCAGGGCCGTGACCCCAGAACCAACAACCCGATTACTATTCCTGCTTCTAAGGCTCCTGCCTTTAAAGCCGGCAAAGCGTTTAAGGACGCAGTGGATCACTAATTCTGTCAGCAAAATATCGGGGGCATGGCGCAGCTTTTGGGCGGCGCTATGCCCTTTTCTGTTTTTTGAAATTCCCTGTGTGAGCGGGGAGAAAGGAGGAGGTTCCATTGAGACTGGACAAGTATTTAAAGGTTTCCCGCATTATCAAAAGGCGCACTGTGGCAAACGAAGCTTGTGATGCCGGGAGAGTGCTGGTAAACGGCAAACCTGCCCGGGCGTCTTATGATGTGAAGGTTGGGGATGTGCTGGAGCTGCAGCTGGGCAGCCGTCCCATCCGGGCAAAGGTTCTCACCGTGGCGGAAACAGTGAGAAAAGAAGCCGCTTCGGATATGTATCAGATTTTGGAATAATGCGGTCTGAAAAGCCGCCCTCACCCCATGAAGATTTTGTGGGGTGAGGGCGGCTTTTTTCGTGGGGAATTGTTCTATAAAAAGCCGGAAACTGATGGAAGGTTTAGATAAAACACTGTTGACATTTATCAGATAAAAAGTCTATAATTTTAACAGTTTTCCAATATATGGAAAGCTGCGGCTGATGTGTATCAGATTGTTTGATAGGGAAACCAGTTGATTCCTGGGTTTTATTGTTTTGAAAAGTGAATAAGAAGTGTTAAAAAGGCGGATTGAAAAAACGCAGTCCTGTTGACGGATTGGGAGGAAGTTTCGTTATATGAAATACGATTGTTGATAAGCTGACAATTTATTATTGTAGTCTCGTTTCGTTTTCTTGATTTTACTCCTTCACAACTGTTGAAGGGATAAAATAGAATCTTTCTGAAAGGGGAAAAATCCGAATGATGAAAAAAATTGCTGCTGGGCTCCTGGCCCTGCTGCTAACCCTTGGAGCCGCTCTGCCTGCTGGTGCACAAACGGTGGACAATCAGGTTTCCACCGGGACAGCCAGTGTCAAAGCCGCGCCTGTCGATATGGCGTGGAGCTTCAGCCCGGCAGAAACCGATGCCCTTCCCGGCCAGATGCAGCCGGGCGGCACAACTTCCGGCGAATATCTCGGCATTCTTATCGATGCTTCCGCTCAGGGAAGCAAGTTCTCTCCCCGCGAAACCGATACCCAAATCAATGCAGGAACTGTTTTTACGATTCCTGTGGAAGCCAATGAAAATGGCGCAGTGCTGACATTGCGGCTGTCCGGCGGCTCCTCTGTGGTGGAAATGGCCGGCACAGAGTATGCCAGCGAAAACGGCGCCGTAACGATTCCTGTAGAAGCGGCGGAATCCGAAAACAACTGCGTGCTGACGTTTACCGCTCAAACCTATCTGGCCGGCATAACGCTGACCTATAACCAACCAGAAGAAGAATATCCCGGTGTACCCGAAGAAGTTTCTGCTGAAGATGTGACTTATGGCTTTACGACACTGGATGGCCTGACGGATGAATCCGGTCTGACACCGGCTTCCGGCAAGCTGGAAGGCAATCGAGGCTTCTATGAGGACATAAAAGTGGACGCTGCTTCCGGCAAATTTAACGTACAGCCTGATGCTTCCCGGGTGGCCATCAATGCTGGGACAGTTTTATACATTCCCGCAGCCTATGATGCTAAGGGCGCTGTGCTGCTGATTGCCGGTACTCAGGATGGCAGCACTCCCGCTGAAATTCTGGTGGATGGGCAGAGCCAGACCACCAATCAGTCTATCAGCCTGGATATGAGCGATAGCAGTACATACCCCCGCTATATCAAGGTGGAGTTCAGCACCATTGCCTATGTCAACTCCATTTCCCTCAACTATGCCAGCTGCAGCGATTTTGGCAAGCCCGAAGTCGAGGCAAAGGATAAAATCTGGGACTTTACTTCTGCCAGTACCGTGGAACGTCCCAACGTACAGGGCGGCAAAGAGGAATTTGACGGAATGCAGATTGATGCTTCTGTGGGAAAATTCTCTCCCCGTGAAGGCGATACCCAGGTAAATGCCGGAACGGTTTTGTATATCCCGGTAGCACCGGATGCACAGGGCGCCACCATTACAGTAGCCGGCAACAATTACAACAACCTCACACTGGTTTTGGGCGATGACACTCAAATCCAGGTTGGAGAAGAAGTGGTTCTTCCCAGCGTAACGGAAGAAACCTATGTGCCCCTGTCTTTTGAAAGCGCAGATGGCACCGGCAGCTGCTATCTCACTTCCATTACCGTGGACTATGCCAGCGATAACGAAGTGATTCCCACTGTGGTAACCGTGGGCAAGACCGGCTGCGAGTACACTACCATTCAAAGCGCACTGGACGCCAATACCTCTTCTGCGAACCGTCCTTTGGTGCTGCTCATTGCCCCCGGCACCTATACGGAAAAGGTGACTGTCAGCAAGCCCTGGGTTTCCTTCCAGGCAATGCCTTCGGCAACTGGCGAGGCTGTTGTTATTGAGGAAAGCTATTATTCCTCCAACACCTTTGACAGTGATGGAAACTTTATTCCACAGGATGAATATGATGTGGGCACCGACCAGAGCGGTACGGTGCTGCTGACCGCCAATGCCACCGGGTTCAGCGCCTGCGGCATTACCTTCCAGAACAGCTATAATATCGTTGACCACACGCAAAAAGGCCAGCAGACCCCGGCTGTTGCTTTGGGCTCTGTGGCAGACAAGGTATACTTTAAAAACTGCCGCTTCTTGGGACGTCAGGATACGCTGTATCTCCATGGTGAGGGCGCAAGAGTTTTTGTAGAAGATTGTTATATCGAAGGTACAGTAGACTTTGTGTTTGGCGATGCCAATGCTTACTTCCTGCATTGCGATTTGTATATGGCCTACTTTACCGGCAAGGATAACGGTTATTTTACTGCTGCCAATACCAAAAAAGGGGACGTTGGATTTGTTTTCTATGACTGTACCCTGAAAGCCGACCCCCAATATGCAGCGGAAGATGGCGAAGTCAGTTTGGGACGCCCGTGGCAAACGGAGATTTATACGGTTACCGGCAGAAAACCGGACGGCAGCAGCTATTTGATTGAATATGATGCATCCAGAGTGAACCCCACCTATGAGAACACTTCTTCTGCAGTTACATTTGTGGAGTGTGTCATGGACTCTTCGATTAAAGCCGACCGCTGGAATGTATGGACCCGCAAAGATGCAGACGGGAACACAATAGACGTTACCTATCATCCCAATGTGCGTTTTGCCGAATATAACTCGAGAAACACGGCTGGTGAGTATTTGACTCCCGCAGAAAATGTGACTCTCGGCGTTATGAAGCAGACGGATGATGCCCAGTCCCTGACAGATGGATTGCTGGCCGAAATGGGATTTGGTACGGCAGCAGGCAGCTGGATGCCTTCCTATATCGACTACACCGGTACAGCACCTGTGACAGTAACTCCAGAAGATTTGACACCACCGGTTCAGCCGGCAGACCCCTCTGAGCCAGTAAATCCTGGAGACGAAGACCCCAAACCTCCGGTGAGTACCAGTGATGTACCGGGTGTGGCTGCGGCAGGCTGTGCGGCTTTGCTATCCGGCGGCTGGCTGGGTCTGACGATGCGTATGCGCAGAAAAAGCCGTGCCTAAACGATAAGCTTTTGCTTACAATGAAAAACCCGCTTCCCTGTTCAGTCAGGGAAGCGGGTTTTGTTAGTTGTGGAAAATGTTTTTATTAAAACCAAAAATCAGAGGCCGAAAATTGGCCTCTGATTTTTGGTTAAGAAGGAATAATGAAAAAGAAGAGTATTTATGAAAACGCCTACTTTTCAGGCACTTGTACTTGGTCTGCCGGCTTGCCGGTCCGGTATTCCGTCCTACCCCGGCAAACATGTGGCAGTAAATCTATATAAAAGAAAATTGTTTTTAAGGAGCGGGTTGTTTGCGTCCCCCCTTTCTTCTTGTTTGGAATGTCTATAGTATAAAAGGTGAATGTGATGAATTCCTGATAAAGATAAGAATTTTTCGAGACGCTTTTTTCACCAAATTGTGAACAAAAGCAGTTGTACAAAAAAGTGTCAAAAAAAGACAAAAAATTGTAAAAACGCAAAAACAGCTGTGATTTTCGGGCAGTTTGCGGTATAATAATCATAAACTGCATGGGAGGTGCATGAATTTGAGCCATTTGGAAAATCTGGATATGATTCGGAAACAACAGCGCAGCGTTGTTTACAGCGGCAGGCTGCGGAGTATAAATGCTCGCCGGGAAAGGCTGAATGCTTTATATCGTACCATGAAAAAATGGGAGCCTCAGCTTTTGGAGGCGCTCAAAACCGATTTGGGGAAATCTTCCTTTGAAGGATACAGTACCGAGCTTGGCGTAGTCTATCGGGAAATCCGGGAAGCCATTCGGGAACTTCCCAAATGGAGCCGGTGCCGCCGGGCAGCAGGCGGGATTGCCGCTTTTCCGGCCAAAGGGGTTCGGATTCCTGAGCCGGTGGGACAGGTGCTGATTTTTTCCCCGTGGAACTATCCGGTACAGCTGAGCCTTGCCCCGCTAACGGCAGCGTTGGCGGCTGGATGCACCTGTGTGCTCAAGCCCTCCCGCTATTCCGAAGCGGTGTCCCGAGTGCTGGAAAATATGCTGGCAGAGGCGTTCCCTGAAGAAGAAGTGGCGGTGTTTCAGGGCGGTGCCCGGGAAAACCAGGTGCTGCTGGAAAAAAAGTGGGACCATATCTTCTTTACTGGAAGCCCGGCAGTAGGCCGTGTTGTAATGGAAGCAGCTTCGCACCATTTGACTCCAATCACGTTGGAACTGGGAGGAAAAAGCCCGGTTATCGTGGACAAGACTGCCAACCTGGAGCTTGCCGCCCGGCGGATTATGTGGGGAAAACTGCTCAATTCCGGGCAGACCTGCGTAGCGCCGGATTATCTGCTGGTGTATCGTCCCAGGATGGAGGAGCTGATTGAAAAGCTGATGAAAGCGGTGGATAAGCTGTATGGCTTTGAGCCGCTGGAAAGCCCTGATTATGGGCGGATTATTAACCAGAAGCACTATGAACGTTTAACCGGGCTGCTGGCCTCGGCACGGGAAGAAGGCTGTACTCTGTATACCCTGGCAGGAAAACAGGAGGACCCGGAAACCCGTCAGATTTCGCCGGTAGTTGCAGCAGGTGTGAACTGGGATAGTGCTTTGATGGGAGAAGAGCTTTTTGGCCCCATTTTGCCGGTGATTCCCTTTGATACACTGGACGAAGTGATTGAATGTATCCGGGAAAGGCCCACACCGCTTGCACTATATCTATTTACGTCCAGCCGGGAAAATGCCCGCCGGATATTGCGGGAAGTGCCCTTTGGCGGCGGATGTGTCAATGATACGATTATGCACCTAACCGCGCCGGGGCTGCCCTTTGGCGGACTGGGGGAGAGCGGTATGGGACAGTATCACGGAAAGGCCGGGTTTGATGTGTTTACCCATTATAAAAGCGTGCTGGTGTCTTCCAGGCGGCTGGATTTGCCGGTACGGTATGCGCCCTATGGGAAATTTGAAAAGCTTGCCCGGTTTTTGATGAAGTAACAGGAGGAAAACAGGGATGGAGGATGCAAAAGAAAACCTGCAAACATTGGCCATATGGGTGAAGAGGGCCAAAAAAATCGTGTTTTTCGGTGGGGCCGGCGTTTCCACCGAAAGTGGAATTCCTGATTTTCGCAGTGAGGACGGGTTGTACCGGCAGTCTTTTCGCTATTCACCAGAGGAGATGCTTAGCCGCAGCTTTTTTGACAGACATCCGGAGGAATTTTTCGATTTTTACCGCAAAAAGATGGTGGCTCCCAATGTCCGGCCCAACCGTGCCCATCAGGTGCTGGCCCAGTGGGAAAAAGAAGGAAGGCTGTCGGCTGTGATTACCCAGAATATTGACGGCCTGCATCAAATGGCCGGGAGCCGTCATGTGCTGGAGCTGCATGGCTCCATACATCGGAACCGGTGCATGGAGTGCGGCAAGGCGTGGTCTCTCGAAAAGGTGATGGAAAGCGAAGGGATTCCCCGGTGCAGCTGCGGCGGAATCATCAAGCCGGAAGTGGTACTCTATGAGGAACCTCTGGACAGAGAGGTGATGGTACAGGCGATTGATGCACTGCAAAAAGCGGATTTGCTGATTATCGGCGGCACCAGTTTGGCCGTATATCCGGCAGCCGGGCTGATTCGATATTATGGCGGAGAACGTTTGGTACTCATCAACCGCTCCCAAACGCCCATGGACAAAGAAGCGGATTTGTGCTTCCGTGGGAAAATCGGAGAGGTTTTGGATAAAGTCAACCAATATGCGTCTTATTTGCCGGAGCCCAAATAAAAGCCTGTAAAAAATAAGGGTGTTCCCTGCGAAAATTCCCTCGAATTGCTGTTTTCATTGGAAGAACCTTTCCGATACGGCGTTTTCCCGTTGACAGAAGGAGGGAATGATGGGATAATAATAGAATACTATCAAAAATGATTTTCCCACAGGTTTTTATGGCCGGGGATAAAAGGATGTATTCATGATGAGAATTATTGCCGGAGAATGGAGAGGTCGACGCCTGGAAACCCGGGAGGGGATGGATGTACGTCCTACCCCTGAAAGGGTAAAGGAGGCTTTGTTTAATATCCTGCAATTCCAGCTGGAAGGCCGCCGTGTATTGGATTTGTTTGCCGGGAGCGGCCAGCTGGGGTTGGAAGCTTTGAGCCGGGGCGCTGCTGAAGCCGTTTTTGTGGATGAATCCCGGGAGTCGGCAGCGGTTGTCAAGCGCAATATTGCATCTCTCAAGGCGGAATCTAAAACCAAACTGTATCAAACGGATTTTGCCGCTTTCCTCATGCGGCGTCAGGAGCCCTTTGATATTGTGTTTTTGGACCCGCCCTACCGCAGTGGAAAATTGGAGGAAGCCCTTCCGATGGCGGCTGCGATTACAAACCCGGGAGGGACCATTATTGCGGAACATCCGACAGACGAAGAGCTTCCCGATGAAGCCGGGGATTTCCGAAAGGGAAAATCATATCGGTATGGGAAGATTTATCTGACGGTGTATCGACATAAAGATTTTTAACCTGCTTTTGCCTTTGGTATGCAGAAACTTATCACGGGAAGTTGGGATACATGTGAAAATAGCGATTTGTCCGGGCAGCTTTGACCCGGTAACCATGGGGCATTTGGATATTATCAGCCGTTCCAGGAAAATTTTTGACCACGTGATTGTGGCGGTGATGATTAACCCCGCCAAGAAAACCCTTTTTACGGTGGATGAACGCATCGAGCTTTTAAAACGTGCGGTGAAGGGGATGGACCACGTGGAGGTGGTGGGCTTTGAGGGCCTGCTGGCCGATTACGCCCGGATTCGGGGAGCAAGTGCGGTGGTAAAGGGACTGCGCGCAGTGACGGACTTTGAATATGAGTTTCAGCAGGCCCTGACCAACAAAAAACTGAATCCCGATTTGGAAACGCTGTTTATGACCACCAATTCGGAGCATATGTTCCTCAGCTCCAGCATTGTAAAGCAGATTGCCATGTTCGGCGGAGATATTTCCAATTTTGTGCCGGACAGCATTCTGGACGATGTGAAAAAAAGAATCTGCGAGGGGAAGGCTTGAGGAACCCCTTTTTGTGCAGGAGAGGATAGAATTAAATTATTCTTTAGAGAAAGGATTTGGTAGATTTGGCGACACGGATTACAGTTGACGATTTGCTGGATGAGTTGGAAGAGCTGGTTGATAAGGCTACCCGCCTTCCCCTTTCCAGAGGGCGCGCCGTTCTTGACAGCAACGATGTGCTGGATATTATTGCGGACATCCGGGACAATCTGCCCCAGGAAAGCCGTCAGGCAAGGGCGATTGTTGCAGACAGGAACCAGATCCTCAGCGATGCCCGCCGGGAGGCGGAAACCATTATTCGGGTGGCGGAGGAAAAGTCCAAGGCCATGGTCAATCAAAATGAGATTACTAAGCGTGCCCAGCAAAAAGCCAACGATATGTTGACTGAAACCCAAAAGAAATGTCGGGATATGCGGAAGGCTACCAATGATTATATCGAGGATTTGATGAAGCGTACCGACGAGGCGCTGGCCGGGCAGCTTTCTGAACTTCGGAAAACCCGCCAGAGTATTAAATCAAGCCAGAAAAATGCACCCAAATAATCGGGTTTTCCTCGATGTGGAAAACTGATTGTGGAAAAAATGTGGAATTTGTTTGGCCCTATTTTTCAAAATTATAATACATTTAGATACAGGCAGATGAAAAGCACAACATGTAGTGTTTTTTTGACTGCCTGTATTTTTTATTGCGAAAGATATCTGATAATGTCGAAAATTGTTTACATAATAAATTTGAAAAAACCGTTGCATTTGTACAAAAGATACGCTATAATCTAACTTAAAAGTGGAGAAAGGTGGGGAAAAGTAGGGGCATGTGGTTACCCAGGCAAGCGTTGCTGGTTTGCCCCTTATCCAAAAGGAAGGGGATATACCGGCCGTGCTGATGGGTGATTATCGGGTGAATATGGACGCAAAAGGCCGCGTCACCATTCCTGCCCGTTTTCGGGAGGACTTGGGAGACAGGTTTTATGTGACCAAAGGCCTGGATGGCTGCCTGTTTGTCCTTTCTGCCGGTCAGTGGAACACCTTTGTGGAAAAAGTGAGCCATATGCCGGTCTCCAAAGCCAGAAGTTTACAGCGCTTTTTTTTCTCCGGCGCCTGCGAGGCCGAACCGGACAAGCAGGGGCGGATTTTGCTGCCTGTCAGCCTTCGGGAATATGCCCGGCTGGAAAAGGATGTGACCGTAATCGGCGCCGGTGTCCGTGCAGAAATTTGGGATACCGGAAGATGGCAGGCCTATAACGAAATGCAGGACGAGAAAAAGCTGGAAGAAATTATGGAGCTGATGGAGCTGTAAACCATCTGCAGCTAAAAAAATTATGACAACTGTGCGAAAATTCGCCAGTTTTTCGATTTATTATTTTGGGAAAGGAGGATGCCTTTATGCAGACCGTTTCATTTTCTCACAAGCCGGTACTTTTCCGGGAAACCATTGAATCGCTCAATATCCGGCCGGACGGCATATATATTGACGGAACTGCCGGCGGCGGGGGTCATAGCGAAGCTATTTTGCAGAGACTGACCGAAGGAGGCAGACTTCTTTCGATTGACCAGGACCCGGATGCCATTGCAGCCTGCCGGGAAAGGCTTTCAAAATATCCCGGCTCGCTTCTGCGGCAGGGAAATTTTTCCCAGATGAAAGAGCTGGCGCTGTCCTGCGGAATCGAGCAGGCGGACGGCGTACTGCTGGATATCGGCGTATCCTCCCACCAGCTGGATACCCCCGAAAGAGGATTTTCCTATCATGCGGACGCGCCGCTGGATATGCGAATGAGCCAGCAGGGGCCAACAGCGGCTGATTTGGTCAACAGCCTTTCATGGCAGCAGCTGGCAGAAATCATCAGCCGTTATGGCGAAGACAAAAGCGCCGCCCGGATTGCCAAGGCAATTGTGGCGGCAAGAGAAAAACAGCCGATTGCCACTACGCTGCAATTGGCGGATATTATCCGGGAAGCAGTTCCGGCCGCTGTCAGGCGGGAAGCGGGACATCCTGCCCGGAAAACCTTTCAGGCACTGCGCATTGCAGTAAATGGAGAGCTGGACCGGCTTGCCGAAGGGCTGGACGCTGCATTTTCTATCCTTCGTCCGGGAGGAAGGCTTGCGGTGATTACCTTCCATTCCCTGGAGGACCGGATGGTAAAACGGACGATGAACCAGTGGTGTACCGGCTGCACGTGCCCGCCGGATTTTCCGGTTTGTGTCTGCGGCAAAAAGCCCAGGGC
>DYBQ01000100.1:0-3635 GCA_019418545.1 Clostridiales bacterium
ATATCGGACAATCACGGGGGAAATTTGCGGTTTGATTTGAAAAATACACAGGTCATCCGGGTGTTCAATCTTAATCATCTGCGTCGCCTCGCTTTCGAGCCAGTACAAAGCAAGGTGATTGCGGCGCTTGCACCACATAGAAACAATTCGGTAGCGGCTTTGGCGGTTAGTCCTGCAATGATTCCTATGAACATGTTTTTTCTCTCCTTTTACGATTTTGCCAATGCGCTGTTATGCTTTCAGTAGCGACAATAGAAACGGTTGTGACAACAAATCCGAACACAAACCAAAATGTTTTTGTCATGTTTGAAAACCTCCTGAAATAGAAAAAACTGCAACCAGAATTGCTCTGATTACAGTTCCCTTATTATATTATTGTCTTTTAATTACGACATGTTTACCGGATGGATTACTGGGACATTTTCCCGCCATTAAAGGTGTTGGTGGGTTGGGATTACTTGAACTCCTGATGATGGTTTTTCCACAGTGCAGACATATCCATTCGTGACGATATGTAGCCAAAAGCCTCACTCCTCAATTTTCATTTCGTCAGTTGGTCGGTTCTGACTTTTATCATAAGATGTTTGTCAAAACGTTTTCCTGAAGGGTTCTTTTTACAATTTGCAGATACCGTAGGTGTAGGCATATCGGGACGTGTTGTCTGTCTTGAAACCGGGTAGCCACAGTATTCACATTGCCAATAATGTTTATACATTGCCATGATTATCACTCCTAATTTTTAAATTTTTTTGATTTGATTTGGTCGGAAAGATCTTTCATCTGAGCTTTTGCTTGAGCTTCATTTACTTTTGTTTCTTTTATCTGGTCGAGAATATCTTGTCTTCCAGCTTGGCGTGCTTTGCTTTCCAAACTGGAATAGTCGAGTGAACCTTTTGAAAGCAAAGAAAAGACACCGCTTACAACGGATATTCCAATGTTGGCAAGAGTTTTTCCGATTGATTTTTTTGGCATAGTATTGCTACTCCTTGTATTTAAGTTTTAAATAGAATCCAAATGCTCTTTCAGCAGTTTGCGGATAGTTCTCTCTGAATATCCATACTTTACTGCAATGGAGTTGATAGATTCCGAAGTTCCATCATACAGCCGCAAGGCTTCTTGTAGAACAAACTCTTTGGAAAACAGGCGGGTGGGAAAGTTCACCTGACTGCCACGGAAATTCTCATACAGTTTGAGAACGTTATCGAATCCAATGAGTTCGCTCATTATCTCATAAACACCATTCAGGGTGCTTGTGTTTATCGGCTTTTTTTCGATATCATTCACCCACTTTTTTTACTTCCTCTCCATTATAGTAGGGTTGTTTTGAAATATCATCCGGCATTTTCCACGCAAATTTCCATACGAAAAATTATCAGAAATTACTTTTTAAAAGAGGTGCTTTTTATGTTGAATTTTCAAACACAAATGAATTATGTTTATCATAAAGCCAAAGAAGAATTGGAGCGCATGGACTATACCAAAATCGACTATCCTTCTAAGGCAACTACCGATAACTGGGATATTACGGTATCGGATGATATTCTTCCAAAGCTGGAAGGCACTCTATATTTCATCTATGACAGTGAGAAAACTTTGCTTTATATTGGAAAGTCAAAGAAGATTGACGTTGCCTTACGCAGCAATCTGATTCGCAAAGCCTCCAAAAGAACTTATTCCATTTTATCCCGTTTAAAAGACTTGATTTCCAAGAGCAAAAACAAATGTGTTTATGTGAAAGTACTTGCCATTGAACCGGCAGAGTTCAGTGCGTGTCTCAAACCGATTTTTGTACGGGAATATCAACCATTGTGGGTACGGAGAATGAATTGACCCATTTTAAAAGGCTTCAACCTGTCCCAATAGGGCGGGTTGAAGCTTTTCTATTCGATATTTGTTTCGCTTAAAATTCCTTGAATGATACCGTTTTCTTTATATATGGCGAATTTCCCCACATTGGTATGTAGAAGGGAAAAGTGCTGCGACAAACCGGTTGTAAGTGTTCCCGCTTCCGGTACTCCATTGTAGTGGAGAAAATCGCAGATTTCTTCAAAATCCTCCTGCTCATATGGAGTGTGAAAGACAGTGATAGGATTTGGAACATACTCCAAGTCCTCCAAACTGTCCGCACAGAAGAAGCGGCAAAGGATTTTACAATCGTCTTGTCTCTCCATGAGCAGACGAAACAGCATGGTTTTCTGAAAGTCCCCCCATTCCATCGGCGGGAGCAGGGCGTTGCTTGATTCTTTCATTTTTTAGACTTCCTTCCAAAATAGATTTGAACAAAAAAGCCGTACCAAAGCAAAAGCTAAGGTACGGCAATCTTATTCAAAATAATAATATCTATTTGAAAGTTGTTTTGAAACAGCGGAGCGATGACTATTTTGAAGAATCCGGAATTAGTTTTATTCCTAAACATTTTTTTCTTAAGTCCGAACTTTTACAAATTTTAGCTTTGCCATGTAGTGGTGGTATACGAATAAAATGATCGTGTGGCATATCAACATTTAATACAAGGCGATATTCCCTTTGATAAGATAAATCATTGTCTTTAAAAAAGAATCTTTCTAATGAACCATAAACATATGCTTCTGCTTTTGCTTTACTATTGCTTTCACAATAATTGACTTTACATAACATAAATGGGGCGTTTCCGTGTTCCTTGGAATATATGTTGATTCCGTCTAATAAAGTTTTCGCATCGATAATCACGCAGTATTCACCAAATTTACTACTCATTGTCTTGTACTCTTTTTCCGTAAATGGAAATACCATATAACTACTATTTTCATCTTCTGAAATTGTTTTCATTTCATCTAAGGTAAAACCAACAAATGATACCAAGGGAGTTTTATTATCACGCTCATATGACAGGACACCTTTTGCTTGAGAAAACTCAAACTCTAATTCTTTGGTTTCTTGATTGTAGAACTTCAGATTAGTCAATGGCATATGACACTGCAATTCATTTTTATCACCCTGTCCACGTTCTCCACTTTCTATTTCTCGACAACGAAACCATTCTGGGGCATTTGCGTATAGTTTCCCTTCGAGAATATCTTCTGCATATTTAAAGCATGAAGTGAATTTCAAGAAAAACAAAGGATATTCTCTATATGTTTTTTTAATTTTATCAAAAGCTGATAATTCCATATCAAATTCACTTTCTTTCCAGAAGATATTTTTAATGATGACTAATCAGAAACTCGTCTCAAAACTGTTGCTCACTAACAAGAAAAGCAACAACCCTCAAACCGTTATGGCTTGAGGGTTGTTCGCTTTACCCGTGTGGGATTTTGTGGCGGAGAAAGAGGGATTTGAACCCTCGCGCCGGTTACCCGACCTACTCCCTTAGCAGGGGAGCCCCTTCACCACTTGGGTATTTCTCCATGGTAAATTTATATAGAATATTCACTTATACGCATGTGGCGGAGGGGAAGAGATTCGAACTCTTGGTCCCTTGCGAGATCACTAGTTTTCAAGACTAGCTCCTTAAACCACTCGGACACCCCTCCAGTTACGGAAGAAACCGCCCAACGAAGGATGTTCGTTTCGCGACGAAAGTTATTATACTGTATTTTTTTGTAAATGTCAACAGGTTTTTTGAATATTTTTTCGAAAAAAAAGAAACAAGCAAG
>DYBQ01000100.1:3645-4583 GCA_019418545.1 Clostridiales bacterium
AAAGAAGAAGCATCAATTAAGAAAACAATCGGCATGCCTTTAAAAGCTGCATTTCACTGGATGCTTCACAAACTGCCACCAATTCATCCCCAGCTTGCAAAATGGTATCTCCGTTTGGAATCATCATGGTGTCTTTCCTCACAATAGAGATTATCAAAGAGCCGGCGGGCAGGCTGATGTCCCGAAGCTTTCGCTGATGAAGATGTGAGCTTTCCGGCAAAACAATCGTACAGATACTGGCACGCCCTTTGTTCAGGGTTGCCAGCAAATGCATTTCTGCAGCGCCGATTTCCTGCTCGATTAGCCGGGTGATAATCCCCGTACTGCACACCGGGATATCAACACCTAACGCCCGCATGGTCTCAAGGTTTCTGGGGTCGTTGGTTCTGGCAATAACTTTTGGAACGTGGAACTGCTCTTTTGCAAGCTGAACAGCCACCAAATTGGTCTCATCACTGCCGGTTACCGCTACCAGGCAATCCGCTTCCCGGATTCCTGCCTGCTCCAAAACTGCCGGCTCGGTGCCGTCGCCTAAAATAACTTCTGCATCTATCATGTCGGCCAGTTTTTGGCAATGCTCCCGGCTGCGCTCTACCACCGAAATGATATTACGGCGCTCCATAAGGTTGGTGGCCAGATAGTGTCCGACCTTACCTCCACCGACAATCACAATCCGCATATTTCGCATGTGCTTTCCTTTCCTTTCCAACAAATCAGTCGGCTATTCTAACATAAATCAGGGAGTCTCCTTCTTCTGCAACCGTATGGTATGGTTCGCGATAAAGAATCAGAGTCCCATCACGGCGAAGCAGTGCAAACAGCTGCCGGTCTTCAAAGGTAAGCATATTTAAATTTACCCCTATCATCCGTTTTTCTACCGGCACCCTGTGGAAAGTAAGGGTACGTGTCCCAAAAGTGAGGGTTTTGTTGTCCAGTGG
>DYBQ01000100.1:4593-8432 GCA_019418545.1 Clostridiales bacterium
GCGGATTCCAGGGCATCGCAAGCCAAATTGGTGTGGCAAATGCACTGCAGCCCCAGTGTGGAGAAAATTTCTTCCCGTGCCGGGTCGGAAATGCGGGCCACGGCGTTTTCGATACCAAAAATTTTTTTTGCAATTTGACAAACTGTGATATTTAGATTATCATCGGGAGTAGTAGCCGCAACTGCATCACAGCTTTCAATGCCTGCACTGCGCAGGACTTGCAAGTCAATGGGATTACCGGAAAAGGTGATTCCGCTGAAATCCGGCTCTAAACGGTCAAGATTTTCCTGCTGCCGGTCAACTACTGCAACATCATGCCCTTGCCGGTCGAGTTTTTCTGCCAGGCGGGAGCCCAAGCGTCCGCACCCGACAATCAGGATATTCATACAGGGATGTCTCCTTTCAAACATTTGAGTTGTTTACATATCAATAAACAACATATTTTTATGGCTTCAAAGTTTTCCATTACAAATGGCTCCTTTGCCTGCCAGTATTATACTCTTTGGCTTTTTGAAATACAAGGGGATTCAGGTAATCCTCTAAAAAACTCTGTGTTTGTCCCCAAAACAAGGAAAACCACAGCATCTGAATGCTGTGGTTTCGCAATCCATTCCCTGCATGTTTGCTTGTCATCTCAGGGGCTTCTTCTACAAATGAGTGCTTGTACTGCTGCATACATAAAGGTTTGATTTCACGGAGACTCTGTCTCTTCTTCGTCAGAAAAAGCGAGGACTTTGGAAGCGCCTTGAATAAACGCTTCATATTCCTGGCGGATTTCCTGATAATAGGCTCTTCCTTCCTTGGTAATTGCATAGTATTGCCGCCGCCTGGAATCCTCTGCTGCCTTTTTTTCATGCTCTACAATATATCCGTTTTCCAAAAGACGGTAGAAAATATTGTAGGGATGAGAAATTGCACAAATGGAATCGCTTTTTTCATCGATATATCGCAAAATTTCCAAGGTGTGCATGGGCCGCTTGTTGAGAAGAGAAAGAAGAAGGAGTTCCACAATGCCCTTTTTCAAATTTAGAATAATGCCGCGCGATGCGATAATAATCCCCTCCTTTGTTACTCAATATACCATTCTTTTCCTTTTTTATCAATAGTATACAGCAAAATATGTTGAATTATATGTAGAATAATCTCAAAAAATCATATTTTGTTGCATAGAAAGAAAAAATTATAAAAACAATATTGGTTATATTTATATTTTTATCATCAATCAATTTCTTTTAATGCAATGATTTTATATGGGAGGCTTTTATGCAATTTATAAAAATCAATCAAGAAAATTGGGGGAGAAGAGAGCATTTTGCTCATTATATGCAGAATAACCCCTGCAGCTTTTGTGCCACTGTGGAATTGGATATCAGCAGGCTCTATCAGAAAGTAAAAAATGAAAAAATCAGCCTGTATGCCGCCTTGATTTATGGGATTACAAGAGTCGTTAACCGGCACCCGGAAATGCGGATGGATTTGGACGAAGCAGGCGAGCCGGGCTATTATCAAATGTTGTATCCTTCCTATACGGTTTTCCATCAGGAAACCAAAACCTTTTCCTGTATGTGGACGCCCTATCACGAGGATTTTACGGAGTTTTACCGGCTCTATCAGCAGGATAAACGGGACTACGGCGATTGCCTGCAAATGCAGCCCAAAACGCCTCCGGGACCGTTTTTGCTCAATATTTCCTGTATCCCATGGATGAATTTTACCTCTTTTCAGCTGAACATTCAGAATGGATATGACTATCTGCTGCCCATTATCACCATTGGAAAATATCGCCCCAATAATGGACAGCTTTTGCTCCCTGTTTCCATGCAAATCCATCATGCAGCCTGTGACGGATATCATGCTTCCCTTTTCTTTCAGGAGCTGCAGCAATGGATAGACACTCTGTAAAATAAAATCCCGTGAGGGATAAAAAAAGCCCTGCAGATGCGCCCGGCTATGCGGTACATCTTGCAGGGTTTTTGATTGTAAAAAGCAGAAGGCAAATTGCCTCAGGTATCAGGAAGACACAGTGACACGTTCGCTCCCCGATTGCGCATGGTGCAAATCACGAATCAGTTTGCGGCGGACAGTGTCCAGCCGGAAGCGGTTATACCGCTGGATAAGGGCAAAAGGCAAATTGCCCAGCAGGATGAGGAAAGCAAAAATCAGATTGGCAGGGAAGGGGTTTATCAGCATCACCACGACTGCGCACAAACAGTTGGTAAAATGCATCCATTCCCCCCGGCAGGTTTCCATGATAAATTCATCGAGATATTCCAGCGACAGGGAGGTGATGTGGGATTTTGAAAATCCGTCCTTTGCAATAAACTGCGGGACCTTATCCTTCCAAAGCTGGATTTTTAGATGGTCTTTATACCAACGTCCGCCTTTTTCCCACTGTTTGGGCTGATACCGCTTTCTTTCACTGTTAAAAAAGCGTCTGGGAAGGCGTACACAGGCAATAAATACCAATACGTGCCAACAGGCCACCAGCGCAATATTCCAAAATAAAATGTTGAGAGGGTTGGAGTTTTTCAGCACAGGAAATCGTCCTTTCTATAAAGCTGGGCATTTTAGAAACAGGCGCAAAACAGAACAGGGACTGAAAAGCACCCTATGCCTTTGGGGCAAAACAGCAGGATTTGATAGGAAATCCATTCTTATCTACATATTCTAGGACTGGTGAATTGTTTTTTAGTTCCTATATAGAAAAAAGAAAGATTTAGAAAAATGAACAATTCACAAAACCCCATATACAACAATCTTTGTTCAGAAGGATAAGGTGCTGTAAAATCACTCCGTAAAGAAAGACGAGAGCACGCCGCTGCGGCGCCGGCGGCAGGGGCTTCCGGTACGGACCAAAATGGTTTCCTGGCCGATTACCTGAACATCTTCCCATCGGATAACCATATCATCCTCCCTCCCAAGAATCCCCAGCCAGCGTAAACGCCCAAATACAATCAAAGCAGAAAGGGAAGCGGTTTCTGTGTCCAGCTCCACGTCCCCCACACAGCCCAGGCGGGCGCCGTCCCGTATACTGATAACTTCTTTCCGTTTTAAGTCGGCAAGGCGACAGGTCATGAACATCACTCCTGGTTTTAAAAAATTGTTTCCACTAAACTATATGTGACGATTGTGTTTTTCTTGCCAGTGTGATACAATATAGATAAAATTCCAGTGATATGCGGCACTGCTGGAATCAACGGGCTGGATGTGCCGATAGATTTTGAAAAATTCTGGAAAGGTGCGATGCTGTATGAATATTTGGCACGACATTTCTCCCAAAAGGATTAAATCTGAAGATTTTTTTGCCGTTATTGAGATTACAAAAGGCGGAAAGGTCAAATACGAATTGGATAAGGAAACCGGGCTTTTAATGATGGACCGGGTGCTGTATACCTCTACCCATTATCCCGCCAATTATGGCTTTATCCCCCGTACTTATGCCCAGGATGGCGACCCGTTGGATGTGTTGGTGCTCAGCTCTGAAAAAATTGAGCCCCTTTCCCTTGTGCGCTGCTATCCCATTGGCGTAATTATTATGGAAGACGGCGGTGCAAAGGACGAAAAGATTATTGCTATTCCCTTTAATGACCCGATGTATAACAGCTATCATGATATCCGGGAGCTGCCCGGCCACATTTTTGATGAGATGAGCCATTTCTTCTCGGTCTATAAGCAGCTGGAAACCGGAAAAGAAACCGACATTGACGATGTGCGCAATCGTGAAGAGGCAGTAGCCATTATTAACAACTGCCTGGAGCGGTATTTGGAAGATTTCTGCCGGTAATCAAAACAATCAGGATAACAATAAAAGCGCGATGCTTTCTGAAATACCAGAAAGC
>DYBQ01000101.1 GCA_019418545.1 Clostridiales bacterium
GCTTTGTACCTGCCGGGCTTTTTGGTAATACTGCTCCTGATGTCCGGCTGAGAGCACATAGGTGCCCATGAGAATCCGCCGCCGGACTTCTTCGCCAAACCCTTCCTGGCGGTTCTGGCATACAAATTCGTGAAAAGAGGCGCTGGGGGTATCACTGCGGTATCCGTATCGCAGGCCGTCATAGCGTGCCAGGTTGGAGGAAGCTTCTGCACAGGCAATGATATAATAGGCCGAAGCAGTATGTTTTAATGCAGGGACAGATATTTCCGCGACATCCATTCCTAGAGAGCGCAGCCGTGCCGCCGTATTCTCAACTGCTTTTTGGACAGATGCAGATGCCCCGTCCATCATCTCCTGCACAATCACAGCCTGTTTTCCCAAAATGGGCTTTCGCAGGGAAGAAGCGGTTTCCGAAAGCCCCCGGCTGGTATCATCCCGGGAATCTTTTTTTGAAATGTTGTCAAGCAGCAAGGCGGCGTCCTCGGCACAGAGAGCCATCACCCCGACTTGGTCCAGACTGGAAGCATAAGCAATCAGCCCCCAGCGGGAAACTGCGCCATAGGTGGGCTTTATCCCGGTGATGCCGCAAAAGGCTGCCGGCTGCCGCACAGAGCCACCGGTATCTGTTCCCAGTGCGCCCACGGCCAGTCCGGCTGTCACGGCTGCTGCCGACCCGCCGGAAGAACCTCCGGGGGAAAGTGTGTCGTTTCTTGGATTTTTCGCCGGGCCAAAATAGGAAGTTTCGGTGGAAGAGCCCATGGCAAACTCGTCCATATTGGTTTTTCCCAGCAGTACTGCCCCGGCACCGGAAAGCTGCTCCCACACGGCCGCATCATATACGGGTTCAAAGTTTTCCAGCATCCGGGAAGCGCAGGTTGCCGGCATACCCCGAACACACAGGTTGTCTTTTAAACACACGGGGATTCCGGTCATCAAGCTGGCGGTTCCATTTTGAAAAGCTTTTCCAGCCTTGTCTGCCTGCCTGCGGGCGACTTCTTCTGAGACGGTGAGATATGCATTCAGCCGAGGGTTCTCCCGCCGGACGGCAGACAGAAAATATTCCGTCAGCTCCTCCGGGGAAAGCGCACGGTTTTCAAGCAGTGTGTGAATACGGCGAATCACGCTCACGGAGTATCCCTCCTTTGGGTTTCAAAAAGGAAATATCCGTCCTGCCCCTGTTGGTGCAAAGCCTGATTCTGTAAAAGCGAAGGCTGTACTTCATCCGGGCGCAGATGAGCGGGGGAGGCCTCCTCTATGAGACAGTCAGTTTGGGCAGTTTGAATTTCGGTGAAGAAAGACTGCATATCGGATAATCCATGGGCGATTGCGTTCAAATCCTCTTCCTCCACAGAGAGCTTTGCCAGCATGGCAAGCTGGGTTACTTCTTCAGGATTCATCGGGATAGCTCACTTCCTCTGCAAAGTTTTAAAGAAAAGGCACAGAAACCTTCTGCCGTTTTCTTCACCAATGCAAGCGGAAAAACCGGCAGGGCGACGCGAAGAAATAGGACAAAAGAATCCTGTGCCTAAATTTTGTAAAACGATATCTGATATTTTAAAATCTTTATAACGTTTTCTATAAAAAGGTTCAAACAAAACGAAGGATATGGTACAATAAAGCTAAATGTAATCAGCCGGCGGAGAAAACCATATGGTCAAGAAAAATTTTGATGCCAATTGCAATCAGCACGATTCCTCCCGCCAGTTCGGCCTTGGAGGAAAGAAGACATCCAAATTTTTTCCCGATATAAACACCGGCCGTACACAGCAAAAAGGTGATTAGGCCGATAATGCCCACGGAAAGGAGCATGAGAGGAATGCTGCTGGCGCCCACTGCGCCGGGCAAAATGATTCCCGTTGCCAGTGCATCAATACTGGTAGCCACTGCCATGGCAAGCAGCATTTTCAGGCTTATGGCCTCCCGACTTCCGGGCTGACAGGAGTCTTCATCATGAGAAAAAGATTCCCGTATCATCTGTCCGCCAATAACCCCCAGCAGAATCAGCGCCACCCAATGGTCAATGGCAGAGATAAATCCGGCACCGGCAGTACCGACCAACCAGCCGACAAAGGGCATAAAAGCCTGAAATAATCCGAAACAGGCCGCCATACGAAGGGCAAAAGGCAGATTCACTTTTTTGGTTACAGCGCCATTTGTCAGACTGACGGCAAAAGCGTCCATGGAAAGGCCCACTGCAATACCGGCCAGAGAAACAAAATCCATAGGGCAAACGCTCCTTTTTCTTAAAGAATAGTGAATGAATAACCTATTTATTGTACTATTTACAGCAGTAGCTGTCAATTGCCGCCGAAAACTTTTCGGATTGTCTATCCGCAAAGTCTGGCAGGAAAAACACAGCATGATGAAACGGAGGAAGAAAAATGAAAATTGGACAGTATATTTTAGCTCTTGACCAGGGAACTACCAGCTCCCGTGCCATTGTTTTCAATAGCTATGGGGAAATTGTTTCCGAGGGGCAAAAGGAGTTCCCGCAAATCTATCCCCAGCCGGGTTATGTGGAGCACAATCCGGTGCAAATTTTGGAAAGCCAACTTTTTGCCATTCGGGAAGCGTTGAACCGGGCGGAAATTTCGGTGGAAGAAATTGCGGCAATCGGTATCACCAACCAGCGGGAAACAACGGTAGCCTGGGATTCCCAGACGGGGATTCCTGTGTGTAATGCAATTGTATGGCAATGCCGCCGTACAGCCGGGC
Organism: Clostridiales bacterium; assembly: GCA_019418545.1. Taxonomy (GTDB): domain Bacteria; phylum Bacillota; class Clostridia; order Oscillospirales; family Acutalibacteraceae; genus Heritagella_A. Next base: position 2,716 of record DYBQ01000101.1, read on the forward strand.
TTTGTGAAGAGCTGAAAGCCGAAGGCTGGGAGCCATATGTGCGGGAGAAAACCGGCTTGATTATTGATGCATATTTTGCAGGCACCAAAATGAAATGGATTATGGACTGTGTCCCCCAGGCAAGAGAGCTGGCAAAACAGGGGAGGCTCCGGTTTGGAACCATTGACAGCTGGCTGATTTATTGCCTGACAGAAGGGGAGAGCTTCGTGACAGACGTTACCAACGCCTGCCGGACCATGCTGTTTGATATTCATATGCTCCAATGGGACAAAAAACTACTGCAGCGGCTGGGAATTCCCGAAGAAGCGTTGCCAAAAGTTGTGGAGTCCAGCGGGATAGTAGGAATGTGCCATGCTTCCGTGCTGGGGCGGGAAATTCCCATTGCCGGAGTGGCCGGAGACCAGCATGCCGCTTTGTTTGGACAATGCTGCTTTGAAAAGGGAATGACCAAAAATACATATGGTACCGGCTGCTTTGTGTTAATGAATACCGGTGAGACTCCGGTATCGTCACAGCATGGGCTTCTCACTACGATTGGCTGGAGCATTGGCGGAAAGGTAACCTATGCGCTGGAAGGCAGCGCCTTTCATGCGGGCAGCGCCATAAACTGGCTGCGGGATGGGCTGAAACTAATTGAAAAGCCTTCGGATGCTGACAGAATGGCCGAGAGTGTGGAGGATAATGGAGGCGTTTATTTTGTGCCGGCCTTTACCGGTCTTGGGGCACCTTATTGGGATATGTATGCCCGCGGAGCAGTGCTGGGTTTGACCCGCGGAACCACAGACGCCCATTTGGCCCGGGCGGTTTTGGAAAGCATTGCCTTTGAAAGCTGGGATTTGTTCCATGCCATGGAGGAGGATGCGGGAGTTAAAATTCCACAGCTGCGGGTGGATGGCGGCGCCAGCCGAAGCCGGTTTTTGATGCAGCTGCAATCGGATTTGCTGGGATGTCCGGTATATCGTCCGGCCTGTTTGGAGACAACGGCACTGGGAGCGGCCATGCTGGCAGGACTGGCTGTTGGGGTGTGGGAGTCTATCGATGAACTTTCGGCCATTTGGAAAACCCGCACGATTTATGAGCCTGAAAACACAGTGGAGCGGCAAAAGCTCCTGGAAAAATGGCATAAGGCTGTTAGCCGGTGCAGCAGCTGGGAAGAATAATCCAAATTTTGCAGGCAGTCAACAGACAAAAAAATTCTAAAGAGAGCCGCATTTTACAAGCAGAAAAACAGCCAAACAGAGTATAATGGCTAAAAATATCAAAGTGAAGAACCATGATAAGGGAATGATGATGTTGTGAAAAACAAAAAAGTTTGGTTGGGCTTGGCAGCGGTTGTGGTTATGGCGGCAGTTCTTCTCAGCCTGTATTTCTTTTTGGCACCAAAAGGAGTCGAAGGGGCAAAGACGATTACGGTGGAAGTATTTAAGGGAGAAGAATCCATTGGTAGCCATACCCTGAAAACAGAAGAAAAATTTCTTCGGGGAGCACTGGAAGAAGCCGGTTTGGTAGAAGGGGAAGAAAGTGCGACCGGGCTTTTTGTTAAAAAAGTGGATGGGATTGCTGCTGATGACAGCAAGCAGGAATGGTGGTGCTTTACCAAAGACGGGAAAGACCTGAATACAGGCGTAGATGCAACCCCTATCCAGGATGGGGATAAATTTGAAGCTACGCTGAAAACCGGTTGGTGATGAAAGCGAAGGAAGTGGTAGTAGCGGCTTTTATGGGGGCGCTGCTGTATGTGCAGCAGGTAGCGCTGGCCGCTTTACCCAATATTCATTTGTGCGCATTTCTCATCATTATGTTTGGGCTTTATTTCCCAAGACCGGCAGTATTCGCTGTAGCAGTGTTTATCCTTTTGGAAGGCGTGACCTATGGTTTTGGCCTGTGGTGGGTCAGCTATCTGTATATTTGGCCTTTGCTGCTGCTTATCGTGCTGGCATTTCGAAAAAACCGCTCTCCGATATTTTGGGCAGCCATTGCCGGTGGGTTTGGCTTGTGTTATGGAGCGCTGTGTGCCATTCCCTATCTGTTTTTGGGAGGGCTCCCGGCAGCAATTAGCTACTGGCTCTATGGAATCCCGTTCGATTTGATTCATTGTGTGGGAAACATATGCATAGTATTGCTGCTCTGGAAACCTTTGGGCGCAGCCTTTTTGCGGATGGAAAAATATATTCTTAAATAACCACATAGAAAACAGAGAGTGCCATGTGCATTCTCTGTTTTTTTGCAAAAAACAGCAGTGTATGATTCGCACTATGGAGAAGTTTCGGCCTTTTGCCGGAATTTATCGGAAATACTTTTATACAAAGAGAGATTGTGTTATAATAAACACTAAAGTTTGAAGCCAGCCGGTAACTCTTTGAACGGATAAAAGAAAAAGGGAACTCTGCCGGCCGGCTATCTTTATGAGAGGTGAAGGACTCATGCTGAGCGACATCGAAATCGCACAGAACGCAAAATTGATTCCCATTGCAAAAATTGCTGAGGATTTGGGAATTCAGGAGGAAGAACTGGAGCCCTATGGACGGTATAAGGCAAAGGTGAACGAGGATTTGTTCAACCGTTTAAAAGACCGTCCCGATGGAAAATTGATTCTGGTAACCGCCATCAATCCCACTCCCGCCGGTGAAGGCAAAACCACCACTTCGGTCGGTTTGGGTCAGGCCATGAAAAAGATTGGAAAAAATGCGGTCATTGCTCTTCGCGAACCTTCTTTGGGGCCGGTTTTCGGTATTAAAGGCGGCGCGGCAGGCGGCGGTTATGCACAGGTGCTTCCGATGGAAGACATCAACCTGCATTTTACCGGCGATATGCATGCAATCACCAGCGCCAATAACCTTTTGTGCGCTATGCTGGACAACCACATGCATCAGGGAAATGCACTGGGTATTGACCAGCGCCGGATTGTAATCAAGCGCTGTATGGATATGAATGACCGGGCTCTGCGGAATATCGTGGTGGGCCTTGGCGGAAAGATTAACGGAATCCCCCGTGAAGACGGTTTTATCATCACGGTGGCCAGCGAAGTAATGGCAATCCTCTGTTTGGCAAAGGACAGGGATGACTTGAAAAAGCGGCTGGGCGACATTCTGGTGGCCTATACTTATGACGGAAAGCCTGTGTTTGCCCGTGATTTGCAGGCAGACGGCGCCATGGCAGCTCTGCTGAAGGATGCTATCAATCCGAATCTGGTGCAAACACTGGAAGGCACCCCGGCAATCATGCACGGCGGTCCCTTTGCCAACATTGCACACGGATGCAATTCCGTCCGTGCAACCCGTTTGGCATTAAAGCTGGGTGACTACTGCATTACCGAAGCCGGTTTCGGCTCTGACTTGGGTGCAGAAAAGTTTATGGACATTAAGTGCCGTATGGCTGGTTTGGCTCCCTCCTGCGTGGTGGTTGTGGCAACGGTCCGTGCCTTCAAATATAACGGCGGCGTGCCCAAAACAGAGCTTTCGGCCGAGAATGCAGAGGCCGTGGAAAAGGGCATTGTGAATCTGAAGGCCCATGTGGAAAACATGCACAAATATGGTGTGCCGGTGGTGGTAGCTATCAATCGCTTCCCCTCCGACACCGATGCGGAATTGGCAGTGGTGGACAAGTGCTGCCAGGAAATGAACGTGCCTTATGCCCTGTCTGAAGTGTTTGCTAAGGGCGGCGAAGGCGGCATCGAGCTTGCAAAGGTGATTACAGAAATTATTGATAAAGAGGATACCAGCAAAAACTTTGCGCCGATTTATGGTGATGAGCTGACAGTAGAAGAGAAAATTAGCTCCATCGCAACAAAAATTTATGGCGCGGACGGTGTCATCTATACCAACGCAGCCAAAAAAGCTTTAAAAGAAATCCATGAGCTGGGCGGCGACAAAATGCCCGTATGTATTGCAAAAACCCAGTACTCCCTTTCCGACAATGCAGCTTTGCTGGGCCGTCCCACTGGCTTTACCATTACCATTCGGGATTTGAAGCTTTCTAACGGTGCAGGCTTTGTGGTTGCCTATGCCGGCGACATTATGACCATGCCCGGACTTCCCAAGGCTCCAGCAGCACAAAAAATTGACGTGGACGGAAACGGTGTGATTTCCGGTTTGTTCTGATAAAGGAAGGCAAGTTATGAAGGAAACGGTTACAAGGGAATATAACACGAATTCCCCGGAAGAAACCGAGATGCTGGGAGAAAAACTGGCATCCGTTCTCCATGGCGGAGAAGTGCTGGCCTTTACCGGCGGCATGGGAATGGGGAAAACTGCCTTTACCCGTGGATTGGCGAGAGGGCTTGGAATTTTGGACGGTGTTTCCAGCCCGACATTTGCGCTGGTTCATGAGCATCAGGGAAAGCTTCCCCTGTACCATTTCGACATGTTTCGGGTTTCGGGATGGGATGATTTGTATTCCACCGGATTTTTTGACTATCTGGAGACAGGGGCAGTTTTAGCCATTGAATGGAGCGAAAATATAGACGGTGCGCTGCCGGAAGGCACCATTTATATCCAGATTGAAAAAGGAAACGGGGAAATGCAGAGAAAGATTACCATTTCCGGTATAGAAGAAGATTTATCATAAGGGTTTCTATCCGAATAAACGTGCAGAAAGGAAGGAACAGCTTGCGGATTTTGGCACTGGAATCCTCAGCAGTGGCGGCTTCCGCCTGTGTGCAGGAGGATGAGAAAATTCTCAGTGAATTTTATATGAATACAAGGCAAACTCACAGCCAAACGCTTCTGCCTATGGCAAAAGCGGCGCTGGAGTGTGCCGGGCTTTCGGCAGCAGATGTGGATTTGCTGGCAGTTTCTGCGGGTCCGGGTTCCTTTACAGGGGTTCGCATTGGTGTTGCCTGCATCAAAGGGCTTGCTTTTCCAAAAAACACCCCATGCTGCGGAGTGTCTACCCTCAAAGCTATGGCAGTGGGGATGCGTGGGACAAAAGCGCTTGTCTGCGCCGTGATGGACGCCCGCTGCGGGCAGGTATATAACGCCCTGTTTTCTACCGGAGACGGGCAGGTGCAGCGTCTGACGGAAGACAGAGCCCTTTCGATAGAAGAGCTTGCAAAGGAACTTCCTGCCCGGCTGGCAGAGACCGGACTTCCACTGGTGCTGGTTGGCGACGGGGCGAAGCTGTGTTATGATTCGCCATTTTTTGCGCAGCTTCCCAAAAGCATGGCTCCCGAGCATTTGCGGATGCAGCGGGCCAGCGGTGTGGCGGAAGCGGCACGGCAGGAATACTTGGAAGGCAAATGGGTTTTGCCGGAGAAGCTGGTTCCGTTTTATTTGCGGCTGCCCCAAGCACAGCGGGAGCTGAACAAACGACTGGCACAGCAGAAAGAGAACCAGTGAAATTGATTGAAATGTTGACAATATTGAGATTTATAGAAAGGAGAATTGACTGATGATAGCATTGGGAGCGGACCACGGCGGATATGGGCTAAAGGAAGCCATCAAAAAATATCTGGATGAGCAGCATATTGCCTATGAGGACTTTGGTACTTACAGTGAAGAATCGGTTGATTATGGCCCCATTGCCGCAAAGGTAGGCCATTGTGTGGCAGATGGTAAGGCTGAAAAGGGGATTTTGTGCTGCGGTACCGGTATTGGGATTTCCATGGCGGCGAACAAAGTAAAAGGCATTCGGGCAGCCGTGGTA